>NZ_LVYZ01000087.1:0-11079 GCF_001909095.1 Paenibacillus sp. P46E | reverse complement strand
TGGTGAACGTCTAGCCCCGCGCATCTTTCTAAAATCGCCTCCATCCACATCACCCCTGGAATCAGTTTGACGCAGGTCATGTACCCTCAAGTAAAAGGATTTTTATACACGTGCTCATAGCAACAATTGGCGGTACTCGTGGGATACAATCGGCCGGTTTGGGACTCAGAGTATGTCCTACCAAAAAAGCCTCGGCCTGTGACCTGCACTTCCATTATGGAAGACACAGATTCACAAGCCAAGACATTTTCATTCATGATGGTGGCCGTCAGGCCATGTTAGTTTGGGACAGCCCCTTTGCTTATTGGATACTATGCAATTATCACAAGCAGACAGATACGACGAGCAAGCCGCAGCTAACTGCTTTAAAACGCAGGCAGAGCGATATCTGCGTATTTGTCCTCAAGGAACTTTTTCACTTCCGGTCCGCTGATGCGTTTCGCCAGCTTTTGAATAGCGTCGGAGTTCTTGTTGTCCTCACGTGCCACCAGTGTAATGGTGAATTCGGAATCCTCACCTTCGGTGATCAGTGCATCCTTCTTCGGTGTCAGTCCTAGCGGACTTGCATAAGCAGGAGTCATAGCCACCAGATCGGCATCATCCAGCGTGCGGGCGAGCATCAGCAGGTCAACTTCCTTGAACTTGAAGTTTTTGGCGTTCTCTGTGATATCGGCCTGGGTCGCTTGAATACCCACGCCTTCCTTCAGCTTAATCAGTCCGGCTTGGGCGAACATTTGCAGCGAACGGCCAATATTGGATGGATCATTCGCCATAACCAGTGTTGCACCTTCCGGCAGATCAGCAATAGCCTTGTAACGCTTGGAGTAACCGCCGTAGATCGCATCATATACAGGTTGAACCGCTACCAGCTTGGAGCCTTTGCCCGCATTGAACTGCTCCATATAAGGAACATGCTGGAAGAAGTTCGCATCCACTTCCTTATTCGCCAATGCCTCATTCGGCTGAACATTATCAGACAGGATGACGATCTCCATATCCACACCGTCTTCCTTGAGCAGCGGCTTCACGATGTCAAGAATATCGGTCATCGGCGGGATGAGCGAGGCTACTTTTATTTTGACAGGTTCGGAACTGGCTGCTGCCGGTGTATCCCCGGCCTCCTTGTTGTTTCCGCAGCCTGCGGCAATCATGACCAGTACGAGTAGCATAAGTGTATATTTCAACGTTTTTTTCATTGGTACAGTGAACCCCCATTTTTCATATTTCTATATTTTGATATCATCCTGCTCATGAAACTTCACGGTCTCTCAGCGTTTATCCAGCAGCCTTGCCAGCGTGCTTCCTGCAAACTGGATGATTTGCACCAGGAGGATCATCACGAGAATCGCATAGACCATAACCTCCGTCTCAAAACGCTGATACCCGTAGCGGATGGCGAAATCGCCAACCCCTCCCCCGCCGACCACCCCCATCACGGTTGAGAATGAAATGAAGCTGATCGTCGAAGCCGTCAGTCCCAGCACCAGACCCGAACGGGCTTCCACATATAGGAACTTGAAGATCAGGCCCGGCTTCGATGCTCCCATGGACAACGCAGCATCAATTGTCCCCTTGGGAACCTCCAGCAAAGACTGCTCGACCAGCCGAGAATAATAGGCGATAGCGACAATGGACAATGGCACGGTTGCTGCCATGGTACCGATGGCTGTACCCACCAGGAAGCGGGTGAAGGGAATTAGCGCAACCACCAGCAGCAGGAACGGAAAAGAACGGACCACGTTGACGATGCTGTTCAGGACTAGTGACAACGCCTTGTTCTCATAGAGCTGGCCCTTGCGGCAAAAGTATAAAACAGTCCCCAGCGGAAGCCCCAGCAGCACTGCCGCGCCTACCGAAATCCCCACCATCACAAACGTTTCCCCGATGGACAACCACATCTGATCCTGGTATTTCAGCATATCCTCAAACATGTGCTTCCCCCGCTTTGCCCGTAATCCGTTCACGGTAGCTGCCCATGTGATCTTCCGGTGCGAGGAACCCGCCGTCTTCCCGGGAAAAAGAATCGACGATGCGTCCGCCTTCCATCACGGAAACATCAGTGCAGATCCTCCGGACGACATCCAGCTCATGCGTAACGATGATTACAGTTACCCCCAGCACGTCATTAATGTGCTGGAGCACGCCCAGAATATCTGCTGTGGTCCCGGGGTCCAGCGCGGAGGTTGGCTCATCGCACAGCAGCAGCTTCGGGCTGTTCGCAAGCGCACGCGCGATGGCCACCCGCTGCCGCTGCCCTCCGCTAAGCTGGGCAGGGTACTGCTCTGCTTTGTCCGCAAGCCCCACGAACTTCAGGCATTCCCGCACCCGCTCTATCCGTCCGTTCCGCGGCACTCCGGCCAGCTCCAGCGGAATGGCGACATTCCGGCTGACGGTAGCATTGCCGACGAGATTAAATTGCTGGAAGATCATGCCGATCTTCTGCCGCTCCTGACGCAGCAGCTTCTCCGGCAGTTCTGTCAGTAGCCTGCCGTCTATAGACACGGTACCTTCATCCGGGCGCTCCAGCAGATTAATAAGCCGCAGCAGCGTTGATTTCCCTGCCCCGCTGGCTCCGATGATGCCATGGATCGCCCTGGCCCGAACTTCGAGCGAGACCTTGTCCACCGCAAGGTACCGTCCTTCCTTCAGATCAAAGCCTTTGCTTACTCCACTCAGCGATAGAATATGAAGCCCTCCTTCCAGGCCGCCTGGACTAAAACCCTTGTTTCCAATAAGTGTATTACAAATATTTAAAAACTGTTTTATTAAAAATCTTTTTAAATAATAAGGCATTTTCTTCGCTGTGTCATCATTTATCTGAAAATGATATACCAACTGGGAATGTAAAAAAACACCGCTGATCGAAATCAGCGATGTCTAAAATGTAAGCCTAAGGGTTGTAGTGCAGGCTCCGCAAGTCTTCCGACGGCTGTAGCTTGCGGCGGATTTATTCTTTTACACTCCCGACGTTCAGCCCTACTACAAAATACTTCTGCATGAACGGATATACGACCAGGATTGGTACGGAGGCTACTATGGTTATGGCTGCCCGGATGGATAGCGGAGTTACCATCGCTTTGGCGGAATCCCGGTCCATCCCCACACCTGCGGCAACGTTCGGGTTGCTGTTGGAGTTCATCGTGGTCGACAGCAGCTTCATCAGCTCATACTGCAGCGTACTCAGACTCTGCTTGGAAGAGGTGTAGATAAAAGCGTCGAACCATGAGTTCCATGCCCCGACAGCCACAAACAGCGCGATAGTCGCCAGTACCGGCTTGCACAGGGGGAATACCACTCGCATGAAAATTTTGAAGTCGCCTGCACCGTCGATACGGGCCGATTCCAGCAGGCTTTCCGGGATCGTACCAATATAGGTGCGGATGACGATCATATTAAATGCGCTGATCATCGTAGGGAAAATGTAGACCCAGAAGCTGCCCAGCAGGTTCAGATCCTTAATCAAAAAATAATTAGGAATCAGACCGGCGCTGAAATACATCGTAAGCACAAAGATAATGGTGATTGGCTTGCGGAACACATAATCTTTTCGGCTGAGCGTATACGCAAGCATGGTGGTCAGAAAAATATTAAGGATCGTCGAGACAACGGTCCGCGCCACCGAGATCCAGAACGCATCATAGATGGTACCGGAAGCAAAGATGGCCTTGTAATTCTGCGTGGTCCACATTCTCGGCCACAGATAGATACCGCCGCGAATGGTATCATTTCCCGCATTGAATGAGACGGCAATGGTATTCAGAAATGGATATAGAGTAACGAGCACCAGACAGACCATAAAGACCGTATTGAAACTATGGAAGAGAACCGGTTCCAGTCCGCTGGGTCTCAAGCTTTTTTTCACGGATAAGCCTGGCGTAGTGCCTCGGCTAATTTGCTGGTTCGCCATGCTATAACAACCTCTCTTCCCCGAGCCGTTTCGCTGTCCAGTTCGCCATCAGCAGCAAAGTGACGCTAACGACTGTCTTGAAGATCCCGCCAGCGGTGGCCAGTGAATAGTTGCCCTGGGCAAGCCCATATTTGAGTACAAAAATATCGATCGTTTCCGACCAATCCACTACAAGCCCGTTGCCGAGCAAATACTGTACTTCAAAACCCGCTTCGAGCACATGTCCTACAGACATGATCAGCAAAATAACAATCGTAGCTTTAATCCCCGGGAGAGTTACAAATCTCATTTTCTTGTACCGGCTGGCGCCGTCGATCTCAGCAGCTTCATATAATGCAGGGTCAATGGAGGCAATGGCGGCCAAATAAATAATGGTATTCCAGCCGACCTCTTTCCACACATGCGAAGCCCCGACGATGCCCCAGAAGTATTTCCCCTCACTAAGCCACAGAATCGGGTCCTTGATGATATGCAGCTTCATCAGAACAATGTTGACGATCCCGTCATTGATGGAGAGCGACGTAGCTACAATACCTGTTACGATAATCCAGGACAGGAAGTGAGGCAAATAGGAGATGGTTTGCACTATTCTTTTCCAGAATACCTTGCGGATTTCATTCAGCAACAGCGCAAGGATAATGGCGGTAACAAATCCGAGAACCAGGTTGATCATTCCCATCGCCAGCGTATTGCGCAGGACGCGGAGGAAATTATCGTCTGTAAACAAGAATTCGAATTGCTTGAAGCCCACCCATTCCTGCTCACTGAGGGAACGACCCGGCCGGTAATTCTGGAAAGCCATGGTCCAGCCCCACACAGGGACATACGCAAAAAGCACAATATACAGCAATAAGGGAACAGACATCCAAATCAGCTGATTCTGATTTTTAATCAGCGACCACGTAATGGGCTGCTTCTTTCTTTTCTTTGGATGCAAGGCGACGGTTTCTTTCCCTAAGGTCTCATCCATATAGGTTTATCTCCCCACACAATCATTTATTTCAGGAGGTGCTGTAGCCCTCTTGACGGCTCAGCACCTCCTGGTGAATCCAACCTCTTAACGCCGCAGCTTATTTACTCCAGGTATCAATTCTCCATTTGATCTGCTCATTGATCTTGTCTTCATAAGCCTTCACATTGGCCTTCTTGATGTCACCTACATAATCGCTCCAGATAGAATCGAATTTACCAGGATCAGCTAAAATGGCTTTCGGCAGGTATTTGGTGGACAATTCATTCAGCTTAGTGTTGGCAATTTTTGCATCCGAGCCTTCCACGAGGTCAATGGACCAGGCCGGGTAATAGACTGGGTTCGCTGGCGGTTTACTGAAGAAATCTACGTAACTGTTAAATCCGTATGCAGCAAGCACTTCCTTGTCGTAAGGCTTCACACTGGCTGCATATTCTTCAGGCTGTGCTGACGCATCCGTGGAGTTGCCATCACTGTAGCTGCCCTCAAGCTTAGGGAGATAGCCGAAGAGAGTCTTAGCTTTATTAGCCATTTGCCACGTCGGATCAGCGGCGTTGTCCCGTTGTTCCTGGGTTTTCATAAATCTGCCGTCCTTGACAATGTAATCTTCACCCTCAATACCCCAGGAGAAGGTCTTCTGCCAATCCTCGCTGATCAGCGTTTCGAGCAGCTTGATAATCTTCACAGGGTCCTTGGCATTAATGCTGATTCCGAGTCCGTTGTTCAGGTTCAGCACTGCAAGATCCCGGTAGTAGTCTTTGGTGGATGCGTCATAAACCAGAGGAAGCCCAACATAGGTCCGCTCGATCTTCCCTTGTGTGGTTAAGGAATCTTCCGCCGCACTAAAATTCCAGTGTTGGTCGAACATTCCGAGAACCGTTCCGCTGGACAGCTTCGCCATATACTGGTCATAGTTCTGAACGAAGGTTTCTTTGTCGATCAGTCCTTGCTGGTTCATTTCGTTCAGCTTTTGATAATATTTCTTGGCATAATCCTTGTCTGCAAAAATCTCCGCTACTCCATCAGTTACAACAACACCGCCATCGTTCGGATGGCCGATCAAATGCTGAGGCGCGTTGAGCAGACCCCAGTTTTTCCAGTCATAGTTAAGTATTTCGAAGCCAACAGTCGGGCTTCCGTCAATCTTCGGATATTTTTCTTTGTATTTGGCAATCAGGTCCACATATTCATCCAGTGTTTTAACTTTTGGATAACCGAATTCCTTGAGCACGGCTTTTTGAATCCAGAAGGCCGGTCCTGAATACCAGGAGCTCTTCACTTCACCGTTATACACACCATAGTTAGGCAAAATGTAGATATGTCCGTCATTCGGGTCCTTCATCATGTTCCAATAATCTGCATAATGCGCTTTCAAATTAGGAGCGTATTTCTCGATGAGATCTTCCAGCGGAATATAGGCTCCTGCCGCTGTAAGCTTCGTATTCCCTGTCATCATATCCGGGTAATCCTGCCCTGCGATCATAACGCCGAGCTTCTGATTGATATCCCCGGCCAAATATTCGAAATTAAATTTGGCTCCCGTTTCATCCTTAATCTTTTTGAAAATTTTGTTATCCGGTGTCGGCGGCTGGCCCGCTTCACCAATGAAGACACTGATGTCAAACGGCTCAACCTTGCCATCCGTGCTAGCTGCCGTTTCTGTTGCAGCAGCCCCGCCATTCTTCGCCGCATCCTTGCCGTTGTTGCTGTTGTTGCCACCGCAGCCTGCCAGTGTGAAGCTCAGGGATAACAGGACAATCAGGGATAGCTTGAACACATTTTTCGACTTGCCCCCCATAAGGCACCTCCATATTGGTTTTGTATATCCACTTTGTAAGCACTTACATTCCTAAATTATAGAGGTGTTGCAAGGTGGAAAATACGACCGAACTAAAGGTGTACCCCCCAAAAAGTTTAGGACTTTGTATTGCGGTACTGCCCGGGACCGGTGCCCATTTTCTTCTCAAACTGTTTCAGGAACTGCCCATAATTCGTATACCCTACCTGATCGGCAATCTCCGAGAGCTTCAGAGTACTCTGCCGGAGCAGGTCCGCTGCCTTTTCAATCCGCAGCGTATGCAGCTGCTCATTGAACGGAATACCGTTCTTTTTGCGGAGCAGCTGTCCAAGATATACCGGATGCAGATAAAAAACCTCTGCCAGCTTCTGTATCGTCAGGCTTTCGCGGTAATGCTCCCCGATATACTGATTAATCTCCTGAACAATTCCATGGGAGCCCTGACGCTGCGCCTGCATCAGCTGTTCAATGCAGGCTTCCCCGCAGGCAGACAACAGCTTCATTAACTGGGTTAAGTTAAGCAGGGTGTGCGGCATTTCAGAAGCATCAAGGCTTCCCGGCAAGAGCAACCTTCGGCCTTCTCCGCCTTCCGGAGTCAGCCCGATCATCCGGTACATCAGATGAATGACCAGCTTCTTTACGACATCGGGTGCCACGTGCTGTTCACGAAAACTATGGGCCGCCGAATCAACCGCTTGCCTGAATCTCTCTAGGTCCAGCGTATTGACAGGAGCCAGAATGGCATCCATCAGCCGGATATGGTCATAGTGATAGCTAAACGGATTGTCGTTAATCTCCTGATAGGATATATAACCGACGGGTAATGTCCCGTAAAAGAAATGCAGCCCCGCTTCCTTCGCCGTCCGGTAGCTCTCAGCCAGGTGCAGCGCAGATTTGCCTGCGGCTCCGAGTGAAATGAACACGGGCTTGCCGGCATATTCCTGCTGCAGCGGGGCGAGCATGTCCGCCGCTGTTGCCGGGAAGCGGCTTCCATAGCCGAATACAACAGCCAAGCTGCCTGCTTCCAGGTCCACTAAATACATTGCTTGTTGTTCAGCGACAAGAGCTGCCACTCTGCCCCTCAGCTCGGGATACAGCTCCGGTATGGTCTGAAGCAGCAGTATATTCCACCAGTCCATACCCTCAGGCAGTCCCACCGGAAGCACCTGCGCCTGCTGGTCATCCGGCTTATGCAGCAGCATCCTCTTCATTCCCGCAGCTATCGTTTCGGAGGAAGCCATTTGATTCATCAGCAGCCGGCGGTTGTCCCGTTCCAGTTCCTGATGGATTGCCTTCAGCTCTTCTGCGGTCTCCTCTGGAAAAATCGGTTTCAGCAAATAATGATGGATGCCATACCGGATGGCCGTCTGCGCGTACTCGAATTCACTGTAGCCGCTTAAGATCGCGAATCTGATCTTCTCCGGCTCTTCCCGGCGCCAGGCAGCGACCATCTCCAGACCATTCATTACAGGCATGTTCACATCCGTAATCACCAGATCCGGCTGCAGCTGCCGCATCTGCTCTATTCCCTCCCGGCCATTGCTGCAGGTTCCGCAAACATCGAAGCCAAGCGCCTCCCAGTCGATCCACAGCATCAGCCCCTCAAGGCTGCTCGGTTCGTCGTCAATCAAAAGTACTCTATAGTTCATACGTCTCCCTCACCTTCAAACGGGTACAACCTTTCCAAGAGCCGAAGCGGAATCCCAAAGGTCACAACGGTCCCCTGGTTCGGCGTACTGATCATCTCGAACCGGACCTGATCCTGATAATACAGCTCCAGTCTGCGGTATACGTTGCGCAGTCCGACATTGACCCCTGAAGAATCCTCGTTCCTTATGGCACCCATCAGCTCCTTGAGCTTCCCGGCCTCGATGCCTTTGCCGTTATCGGACACTGTAATTTGCAGGCGGTTGTCCTCTACAGCCGTTTTTACCGTAATAATCCCAAGCCCCTCAATAGTCTGCAGACCGTGCTTGCAGGAATTCTCCACCAGCGGCTGCATACTCAGCTTAGGGATTTTGTACCTTTTCGACTGCTCATCGATTTCGAACACATAGTCGAATTTATCTCTGAACCTGAATTTTTCAATCTTCAAGTACATCTCAATGAACGACATTTCTTCCTCCAGCGACACCAGATCCTCCTTCCAGCTCAGCAGCCTCCGGAGCAGCTTTGACAGGCTTTTCACAATATCCGTCACATCGGAGTAATTCTTTTTGGTGCAGACGACCAGGATCGCATTCAGCGTATTGAACAGAAAATGGGGATTCATCTGGCTCTGGAGAAAATTGAGTTCGGCCCTGACACGTTCCATCTCCAGATTTTTTTTCTGAATTTCCAGCTTATACACGTCATTGATCAGCGAATTGATCCGGGTGGTCATCCGGTTGAAATTATGGATTAATCCTCCAATCTCATCGCGGCCTTCGTCAATGCGGATCAGCTCAAACTTCTCGTTCGTCACCTTCTGCATATGTCTGGAGAGCCGCTTGACCCTGTAGTTATACGATCTCAGCATCACATAGATAAAGCCGCTGGTCAGCAAGGTAATCGTAGTCGCCAGAAAAGCGGCATACAGCCGCATATCCAGCACCGCCTGCGTAATCCGCTCGCCCTGGGTGATCCCGACAATCCGCCAGCCCTTCAGATAAACGGCTGTGCCTAAGGGTGCGATATGAACATCCTCCCTGGCTCCATCATCCAGCTGTTTGAACAGCGGGTAGGGCTCGTCGGTGATTCGCTGATAGCCGCTGTCCACTGACATGACAATCTGATTCTGCTCGTTGACCAGATACAGACTGAGATAATCTTTTTCACGGGCAATCACATCATAAATTTCAGTAAGATCCAGATCGATCCGCACCAGCTTCTCGTATGTATTGTAATTCCTGAAGTTGTTCATGATCTGGATCACACTGAGAGCTGGAATGGAAACGGATGCATTTCCGTCCACACCCGTTCGGTAAGCGGTTACAACAACCTGATTATGTGAAGTCTTCAACTGCTTATACCAGTCACTGTTCCAGACCCGGTTGTTTATGGCCTGATAGTTACCCCCGGATACGATCGAGCGGTTGTCCGTAAATATACTGATCCGGTCAATCTGGTTGTTCACCGGCATATAGCTGTTCAAGCGGTCCCGGAGCTGTTCGTCATAGGCACCATAAAAGTCGATGAGATTCTTATACTCCCGGTCCAGCATTTCATACAGATTCTTATCCGTAGACAGGGTGTAGGCCACCGCGACACCGCCCTCGATAAAATCATGAATATCCTTCCGTGCCCGCTCCAGCGAGATCTCCAGATTCTGCTGCTCTCTTGAGCGGATCAGATCGGTGATCCGGTCCAGGAAGACCAGGTTGATGATCATGATGGGAAGCAGGACACCCACGAAGTAAATCAGAAAAAATTTATAGTTCAGCGGAATATCATTCACAAAATGAGCAAATCGGAATCTTTTTTTCCCCAAGGCACGCACCGGCTTTCTTAGAGCTGCTTATTGCTGCCCGCATGTTTGTATACGGAGGGCGGGACCCCCACCATTCCCTTAAATTTCTCGATAAAATAGTCCGTATTCGAAAAACCGACCTGCAGCGCGATATCCGATATTTTGAGCTGTGTCCGCTTAAGCAGCCCCTTGGCTGCTTCAATCCGCTTCTCATTCACATACTCGCTGAAACTGCACCCGGTCTCCTTGCGGAACAACTGTCCCAGGTAGGTGGAATTCATGTGAAACTGCCTGGCCAGATCCTGAAGCTGCAGCTTCCCCCTGAACTCAAGATCTACGTACTGTATGACGTTAAATATGGTGTTTCCTTGGTTGGCCTGCTTCAACTCCGCCAGATAGGCAGAACTCTCAGTACACAGCCTGTATACATAACGGCTCAGCAGAAAATAATCACCAAGCCCTCCGAGATTTCCGAATTCAGCCTGGAGATTGCCCATCACCTTGTCGGGATCACCATTCATCTCCTTGAGGTGGCGGTATAGAGTCATTTCCAGATGGGCAACCTCTGCCTGGACCTCTTCTACCGTGAACAGCTTACCGGCAAACCTTGCAAAAGCCTCCTTGACATAAGCCTGCAGCTTCGCCGCTTCACCTGCCTTGACCTTGTTCACCAGTGCTGTGAACCCTTCTTCATGAATACCCTCCTCCGGCCGGCATTTCTTGAGATCACTGTAATGGAAAATCCCGCTGCGCTCCCTCTGGTACTTAAGCTTCCACACCTCAAGAGTCTGCAGATAGCTCTCGCGGATGGCGGCGATACCGGTCAGCCGGTCGCTGACTATTACAATAACAGGCTCCTGAAGCTCTTCCGCCAATTCTCTTTGCAGCAGACTGACGGCTCCATCCAGCGCATCGGAGGACAAGGCAGCGGACTGCATGACCAGGCCCGCCCGGCC
>NZ_LVYZ01000086.1:0-11549 GCF_001909095.1 Paenibacillus sp. P46E | reverse complement strand
TCATTGTAGTTTCCAAATTTCAATAAAATGATTGGAAATGATGACGATATGACAAATAATAAACACCCTAACAACATGACTTTATTGCTTGCAAAAAATTTCCTTTCGATAAAGATCACTACCTCTTATTAATATTTTTACACTCCCATTTAGTTGTAACATCAAGAAATTAAATACTTCAATCTTTCTGAACTCGTACTACAGTTATTTGCTTTTGTATATGTTTGCTTGGCGTTCTGAGTTAGCCCTTGAGTAACATTCACTACTACAGTTTGGACTATTTGATTGTTAACCAGATAGACAACTGTATTTGAAGAAGCGCTATACACAACAGTTGTAGTGTATTCAATCGCAGCATTTGAATTGCCTATTTTCACCGACGCCTTGTAAATATTAGATATAGAATTATTTAGAACTGCATCATCTCCACTTTTCAATGCATTTGTTGCTAGTCCCTTCTCCATGACTAATGTGATAATACCAAAGTTTAAAAACTCTACTGCTATCAAATGATTTTAACATGGTTTTGTCTACCTCCTATATTTAATCACTCATATGGATTCGAAACTTTTTTCCATTCTCAAAGCATCCTGTACGGATGTCAGGGCGGTTTAAGGTATCGTACGTATAAGATGTCGTCATACCTGCATCGTCATATGTTTCATCGGGTCCGTATACCCGGTCACATTCCCGCTGATGTATCCTTTTCAGATATAGGGTAGTCCACATTGCAGTTAAATGTAGTTAATAGAGACTTATTTTTTCTCCTAAATACATTAAAAATCCTTCCTTGATGTTTACTATAAGTTCATTTTTCATTATTTTGTCTAAGTGCCACCACCAATGTACAATGGGTTCAGGCCCTTTAGACCAATCTCTGATACAAGATAAATATGCTACAAAGTCTTGAGCTCTACCAATTAATATTTCATCATAATATTGCAGCTTCTTTCTATCTTCTTCTGCTAAAAGCAAATCATTATTAAAGAGAGTGTCTCTATTCTTTAATGTAATGTCATATTCAAATGGACTTAAAATAAGTTTTCCTTGAACATCACAGCCATAGTCCTCAATTAAATCAGACCAATTATTTTGCATTATTCCCACCTATTAATTAATTTTCACTGCTTTAAGCCCTTACCCCTTGTACCCTCCGCTAACATCCACTCTAAAGGCGGTATCGATTACGTTATCTGCCCCGATTATCCCCCCCAACACCCATCACCGTAAATATAATATGCTTGGTCAAAAGTCATCCACTAGTTTGGTCATGCGTATACTTATAAATTTCTACGTCTTTAGAACTTAATTTCTTCTAGGAATTGATTGATACGACTGATATCCACTACTTTTTTTCAATAGACACTGCATTTAATAACTTCAACCAATATGCATCTCTTTACATTTATGTACTTTGTTTAGGATAAGGTACAGGCTTTAACGTAGGGTCACCCTCTCTCTTCCACCAACGGATGTTTGGTCCATAATAAATAGTTTTTGCCCAGAATTCATCCCCTTCATGATATCTTATATCCTCTTCTCCAAAGGGAGTTTTCCAGAATTCATTTAATCTTCCCCAAGCTTCTTCATCACTTATGTTAAAAAGCCTGATCATTTCTAGTATAATTTCCTCGCAGAACTTTTCAGATTCATCTGTTGTCACAAAACTAAACTTTTCCATATAAATTCCCCCTTAAATTTTTTCAAAAGTTATAAATTGGAGAAATGATTATACTCACTTTATTACTAAATCCGTTGAATAGCCATGTAGCCATTCTAACGGAACGTATTGCAATTTGATTTCCCTTTGACCTTGACGCTATGTTGGTTCCGACATCTTTATCATTACATAGCGACTCCATTTTGCAGTGGCAGTCTTAAATTCTAAGCTGCAAATCATAGGTATAGCCCGTATCTACTGTGTCCAGACTCACATTGCTGGTGTCGGATATGGTTTGCCGATTGCCCCGCACATCATTGGTATACGTCGTATTTCCCGCCATCTGGTCGCGTAATTGACACGAGACGGTTCAGTGCGTCATAGGTGTAGCTTGTCGTTTGAGTCCCCCCGTTATTGCGTGACTCGCTTACCGCAACTCGGTTCCCTTTATTGTCATAGCTGTAGCTATACCCCGAAAGCACGAAGCTTCCCTTCGTATTAGTCATGCTCTCCGTCCAGCCCAGTTCTTTGTTGTACGTATATGCTGTATTCAGTATACTGCCGTCAGTGAGAGTCGGGTACGTAATCGACTTCACCTGATTATTCGCCAAGTAACTGTAGCGATGGTGCTCTTTTTTCAGTTGCCCGATTTCGTCATACGTATAACCAAACGTGCTGCCATTGCGGTCTGTTTTAGCGGCCAATTGACCTAACTTACGAGGGTTAATTTCGACAGATTCATTAGATACTGGATGAGGAATTGTTATACAAAAAACCACATGGAGCTGTTACACTCGCATGTGGCTAATAATACTATTTGTTAAAAGGATGATGTGGACATTTGGTACAGCAGTGATCTGCTTCTTCTTTGTTTATTCTAAGTTCAGTCAGTATGTTAAAATTAGCTATTTTCTCTCTTTCATAATTAATATCCATGCAAAGACCTAATTCAATAACCTTGTTCAATAAAGGACAATAATAATCCTCTTCCATATTTGCTTTTCCACCTTCAATAAAGCCTTAATGCTTCATCAAAATTTTGCTTTCCATAAGTTGTTACAACCTTACCAGCTCTATTGAGTACTACTACGATGCCTTTTGTTAGATAAAAGTAAGTATCTGTAACCTCTTGTTCTAATACCAAAAATGGCTTGGCAACTGTTTGTTCTATTCATTCTTGGCTGTTCAACTGTTAAAGCTTCTGTAACGAAAAATCCAACCGTAAATTGATCCAGTAGCTTTTGATCTTCATTTCTTTAAAACCCAATTGCAACCAATTATATCATCCTAGCAGTTTGATTTTGTTTACTCATGCAATTTAGTACTTAATAGTGAAATCATTTTTCGTACGTCCTCATAAAATCCCTGTTCTTCTTTTTCCGTAAAATAATATGGCAAATAATCTTTTTCTATTGTACTAATATTTCTCATTTGATCAATTAAGTCCCATTTATTTGGTTTTTCATGTTGATTAAACCATTTACCTCCATTTGACAACCATTCTGCCTGGTAATGTAATAAACCTAGTTTTGTTAAATCGTCAATTCCATACTCTGCACCACAACATGCGCAAACATCAAAACTTGGTGTTTTCCCATCAATTCCCCAAGGTAACTGATTTATTCCTGCATAACCACAAATATGACAAATAAATTCCACCATTTTACACCTCATTAACTGCCTGATATACTCCAAGTAACTTTGAACTGTTTTAAAATCTTGCTTTGCTTGGGCACTCATAAATGAAGTTAATAAAAATTGAGTCTCTTTCTGTTAGCTTCAGATAGATTCTTATCATTTTCGATTAAATGCCCCAACGGATCACTATAAATTAAAAGATTATTACTATTACTGCATACGTATACATATTCAAACTCAGCGGATTATCAATCTACCCCTGTAACACATAAGTAAGAATTATCTTAGTTCTGATATGGGTAAGGCACAGGCATTAATGTTGGATCACCTTCCCTTTTCCACCACCGGGCTTCCTTACCAAAATATATGGTATTTGCCCAGTAGTTATATGTCTCATGGTAACTTATGTCGTAATCTTCTTCAAAAGGACTTCTCCAAAAATCATTCACTCTCCCCCATGCCTCTTCCTCACTTATATTAAACAGTTTAATCATCTCAATCACAATTGCTTCACAAAATTCCTGC
Organism: Paenibacillus sp. P46E; assembly: GCF_001909095.1. Taxonomy (NCBI): domain Bacteria; kingdom Bacillati; phylum Bacillota; class Bacilli; order Caryophanales; family Paenibacillaceae; genus Paenibacillus; species Paenibacillus sp. P46E. The sequence continues at coordinate 7,726 of NZ_LVYZ01000086.1, read as the reverse complement.
GCTTCTTCTGTTGTTGCATACCTAAATTTTTTCATTTGATATCTCCTTTAATACATCTATCATTATTCAAATCTAGCAAAACCTTTAAACAACCACGCAGCCATTTTTGGAGAACGGATCGCAATTTGGTTTCCTTTTGATGCTTTACCTTTACCAATATCATTTGGATTTGCTAAAAATGGACCAGCAACATAATCATAATTGTCTATTAATTTCTTTTGTCGCCCAAGGGTCACATAACGTTCCCATTTTCCACTAGCAGATTTGAAAACTAGACCTTTGAATTGCGCAAATCCTCTAGCATCAACTGTAAATTTCATGACCAATCCAGCATCTCCATACATTTTTTCCGCCCAATCTCGGCTTGTTCAGGATCAGTAGTCACGTAAAAACCTTTTCCAAAATCAAGATAAGAACGTCCAGCAGTTACATCTATACCATTTTTCAAAATATCCGCAGCAAATAGCGCTTTAAACAAAGCATCCATCGCAGCTGGATCAGATACACCTGATAGAGCGGGCATTGCTCCACCACCACCTGTACCTTGCTCCATACTATGGCCTGTAGGATCTGAATGAATTAAAGGATTATTTGCTACATATGTGTATAGATTTAAAGTTAATGGATTATTGATTTGCCCCTCATACGTATCCTCATTTATTTGAGACTCCCATCTTCCAAGCTGCAGATTTATACTCCATATGAAGGAACAGGTCATGAATTATATTTCTAACCTTCACTACCATTCCCGAGACTTTAAATGCCATTTCAAAGGAAAAAACCACATAGAGTTGTTGTACTCGCATGTGGTCCTAGATACACTATTTATCGTCGTTTAAATCCCTCACTTTCCAAGAAATCACACTAGTCAATCGGACATGGAGCAATTGTTTTCACTGCACTTAGCGGAATTAAAAGCCTTGTATCATCATGATCTTCCTCAGGCATTATCACTATAGTATTGTTGAATGAATAATAACTAATATACATTCCTATTACATGTAAATTATCAAGAAATGTTATCTTAATATATTTATCTAAATAATTCTCCATAAAAATCTCTTGTTTTTCCATGATACCCCTCCTAATACTACAAGTAACTTCCATCTCAAGCCTGCAAACAAATTCCCGTGTCCAAAGCTGAAGTACAAGAGAATTGTCAACTCTCATTTTAATCATCTTTCAAGTAATCCTATTCGTTAATGGAACCAACGAGCTATAGTTTTTATTGCACTTAGCGGAATTAAAAGACGTACATCATCATGTTCATCTTCAGGCACTATGACTATAACATTGTTAGAATAATAATAATCAACATAAGTTCCCGTTACATGTAAGTTATCAAGAAATGTTATCTTGATAACTTTATTTATGTAACCCTTCATAAATATTTCTTGCTTTTCCATGAAAGACCCTCCTAAATAATAACTGGTTTTCTATCGTCAAAAAAGTATATTCCCTCATTCGTCCAAACTTGAACATCATATCTGAAAGGTTTGTCTTCAAAATAATTGTACAATTTAGAACTAAGATTGATGATATCCGTTAATTCGAATTCAACATTGTCAAATGTTAGATCATATATAACAACATCTGCACCTTGTTTCTCTATCCCGTATTTAATTGCATCAAATGCACTACTTAGTTTGAACTTACCTCCTACAGGAAAAGCTGTCTTTAATTCAACCTTGTAATAGCCGTTTATTTTAAAATCATATTGCGGTGATTTACCTTTAGCTTCTGGGTTTAAATAAACATCTTTTCCCATATCTAACAACAAATTAACGACATATCTCTCATGTTTCTTTTCTTTTTTATTTAATTCTTTTTTATCTTTATTGCTCTCATATGTCAATAATCCCCTACATACTGGTGTATTATCTGGATGATAATCTGAAAATATTATTCCAAAAAATTCAAGCGCGAGATTACCGCTAACTCTCACTTTAACATTACCGCTTGGATCATTGAAGATCAACGGGTTATTCTGCACATACGTATACAAATTCAAACTCAGCGGATTATTAATCTCACCTTCATACGTATCCTCATTTATAAACCGCCCGATACTCGGATCATAATACCGCGCCCGCAGATAGTAAAGACCTGTCTCCTCATCATAGATCCCCCAGCGTATTTGAAAGAGTTGGAAATCCCCTCTGTTTGGCTAAGAATGTTCCCCAAACACCGTACTCATAGCTATTCACTAGCTTCCCGTTTGTATCTAAGATTTGTACTACGTTAGTTTCTTAATGACGTACTATAGGGATGGTACTCAAGTTGAACGCTAAGTCCCGTTTATTATAGATTGCATTCCCTACAAACCACGTAGAAACTAAAATCTATTTAACGGTTGAAACTTATTTTCCCCTGTATAGGAAAAGGTAAAAAAGACCTTGAATGATCTCCTCAAGATCTTTTTTAGAATTACTTTAACTCTTTAGTATAGTTTGCTAAAAGGCAGTTCAAACATATCTAATTCATTTTCAACAACCTTTATTCTAAATGCTACTACAAAATAACGCTTATCATTTGATGATAGAATTGTGATATTTTCGAGCCTCACATCCTTGTCGATTTTTTTCTTGATATAAAGAAGGTCCTCATTCTTTGCTTCTTCAATTTTTAAATTTGTAAGGATATATGGTAATTCTACATAAGTAACATCAATAAAAATAATGTCAATATTTTTAGCGTTATCAGCGCTTTTAATGCTTCTTACTAGTAATTCTCCATGACTAATGTGATAATACCAAAGTTTAAAAACTCTACTGCTATCAAATGATTTAAACATGGTTTTGTCTACCTCCTATATTTAATCACTCAAATGGATTCGAAACTTTTTTCCATTCTCAAAGCATCCTGTACGGATGTCAGGGCGGTTTAAGGTATCGTACGTATAAGATGTCGTCACACCTGCATCGTTCATATGTTTCATCGGGTCCGTATACCCGGTTCACATTCCCGCTGAGGTATCCTTTTCAGATATAGGGTAGTCCACATTGCAGTTAAATGTAGTTAATAGAGACTTATTTTTTCTCCTAAATACATTAAAAATCCTTCCTTGATGTTTACTATAAGTTCATTTTTCATTATTTTGTCTAAGTGCCACCACCAATGTACAATGGGTTCAGGCCCTTTAGACCAATCTCTGATACAAGAAAAATACGCTACAAAGTCTTGAGCTCTACCAATTAATATTTCATCATAATATTGCAGCTTCTTTCTATCTTCTTCTGATAAAAGCAAATCATTATTAAAGAGAGTGTCTCTATTCTTTAATGTAATGTCATATTTAAATGGACTTAAAATAAGTTTTCCTTGAACATCACAACCATAGTCCTCAATTAAATCAGACCAATCATTTTGCATTATTCCCACCTATTAATTGATTTTCACTGCTACTATGGCTTCGTAAAAAAACAGCCAATTGTTCCTCTGACATTTCCTTTAGGGTATGCAGAGAAGCGTACACTTCCCAGAAAGCAAGTGCCGTTTTACCATCCACTTCCGAGAAGAACCTTGTATAACTTGGATACGGATAGCTAATTTGCTGGTGCAGCTTCTTTACCGTTTCTGTTAAACTCTTTTATAATAAACAATAGTAAAGCTCTTCTCATATCATTTCTTCCCTGTTCACGTCTTTAATCGTATGAAATCAGAAAGATAAGGTCCATAGTCAAAGTTTGCTTGTACATAGTATGCCGCATCGAATGTAATCAAATTTATATTCTTGCCCTCATAAAAATAATATAAAATTTTTCCCGCAGCCTTCCGTCCCCCGCTGTCATTAGTGATTCGAGCATCTGGTTGATGTTATGGATCTTCCCTTGATGGTGCTCTTAGCAGGCGGCCCGCTTTGTCATGCACATATACGCAGAGCTGCTCCCATTGCGGTCTGTTTTAGCCGCTACCTGCCTGGCACTGTGAATGTGAAACTCTTTTTCACAAAAAACCACATGGAGTGTTTAGCTCACATGTGGCATCAATGCTTTACACAATCAAACTATTTAGTATTTTAACAAATTTCTCACATATTCTGAGCATTCTACTAGAAAAAGCAATGAATCTTTACTTTAAATATTCTTAATTTAGATTCATTTACATGAAAGCAGTAAAACAGCTACTGATAAATTCAGCTATATTAGTGTATTACAAAAAAATCATCGTCAGGTGCACCGTCAAAATTTAAAAGCAGTTGGTAGTATCCAAACTCTTTCCCTTTATATCTAATAGGGATTGTAACAATGACATGATTATAGTCGCAATTAGGATAGTTGTTACTGTAATTTATTGCTACTGATTTAATTTCAACTTCAAAATCTTCTCTATCCTCTTTTCCTTTGTATGTTGAAAAATAGCACATAAATTCATCCGGCTCTTCGATTTTATAATTCTCAATGTTAACCCAAAATCCGTTATATGCTTTTTGTTCAATATCGTGTTCTATAATCCATTTTTTAAATTCTTCAAAATCAAGCATTAAGTACCTCCTTTCAATGAGTTTTTTCTAAAACTTCAAAAACAGCGCGAGTCCCACCCGTTATACAGCACATTGGCATAGGTTTTGACCGCATTCGTGGTGCTTAATACACGACTCTGTGTATTATATGAATAACTATCGGATAAGGCGGATGGATCACTTTCACTGGCATACCATAATTTTGAGTTCAACAAATGATAATTCGGGCTCATAGTGTGATTATTTCTACTGGCTGTCCAGCATGGGGCGAGTGGCGGTTAAGACATTCCCCCAATCATCAAAACTGGTTTCGCTGTATCATTACGTCTTAATGTAAATTAGCATCGACGTTATGGTACGTCAATAAGGACTTTGAAAATTCAAAAAAACCACATGGAGTTGTACACTCTCATGCGGTCAAGCGATGATCTCGTTTATTTTTACACCAACATTCGTTCAATTTTTTTTTTATTTTCATTACTTAGATGTATACCCCGCACTTTCTGATTGAGATATTCATTATAATCTGAGAAATCTAAAATAGTATTTTTGTCATATACCAATTTAATATTTTCTAACGCTTTCTTTATCAAACTTCTCCCTTCTATAACATTTCCCTGATCAATAAAAATCCTTCCTAATTGTATATATGATTCAACATTATTTGGATCAAGAGCAATGGCTTGTCTTAGCATCTCAACTTGTTTTTCTTTATCCGTGACTGCGAAATGCCATGATAGTATTAACCTTTTTATGGAATTCACATATGTGTTAGTAACATTAATATTATTAATCTTACGAACTAACCCCTCATCAATTCCAGCCAAATAATAATAATGAACACAGCATTCCAAAATTGTTGCTGCCCCATTCTTCTCATCCTGTTCATAAATTCGATATATACAAGTGAGGCTCTTAGGATAATCAACTAAGGGAACGGTTAGTACAGTGACAGCTAGACGTAATAATAAATCGATGTTATTCGGATACACTAAGAGTTGCTGCTCAATGAATGCCTCAACCTTCTCTATCTCATAATTCCGAACTGCTTCAGATATTTTTTTTTCAAATTCATTCAATTTTTCTCCCCCTATTGTCTTTTAAACATATCAATTTTATAAATTTCCCATCCTTTACGTAAATTCTAATTTCCGATTCAAACCCATTGATCGTTGTTCTAATTTGTAGGCCCCTTTTTTATAAGCCCTTTTTCATTCATTACTTCAAGAATTTTAAATCCGGCAGAAAAGACATGTGATTCTTATTAATTTAATAGAAAAAACACATAGATTTATGTCACTCACATGTAGTTTTTCTCGCTTATTAATTTTTTGCACTAATAGAATAATAAGAAACATTATCCAACTTTTCCTTACTCCCTTTTAATATAGCATCATCGAAGCTCAGAACTACGTTGTTAAGTTTATTAGCTTTTTTGTCTATAAATATTTGTAAGTTTGTAGGGCGCTCTGTTTGATAGGGGATCATCTCTTCATAAACTATTTTGTTATCTAACACAAAAATAAGTCCGCTCATTAAATCAGTTGAACCTTCATACTTAGCACCTAAAGCATTACTAATTTCCTCGCTTGAACTTCCCACCTGAAAAACAACCACCTTATCCCACTTAAATGTAGTAATTTCGTTAAGTGAAATATCACAAATCTCACTCAAATTGCATTTGTCATCTATGATGTGCATAATTTGATCACTTAAAGATTTCTCCTTTTGACAACCTGATATCATTAACATTAGGAAAGCAACAAATATTATCCCAATCCCAATTTTTCTTATAGAATAATTATGCATAAACTCCATATCTCTCCTTGTAAGAACAACGTCAAATCCTCATCACAAACTTTATTTGGTCTGCAGCAAATCCATCATTATCGAGCTCTGTTATCCTCTTTTTTGACGCCTCATATTCTTGATCTGATAGTTTTTACCAAACAATTGAATATACAATTATTATTGTACCAAAGGTTTGAGGAATGGCCTCATAGAGTCTAGAAAACTGATAATATTCTAAATTTGCTAAGGCTGTATCTTTTCTTGAAGCACCTGTACCTATACCAGAACCGATTGCACTTCCAGCAAAGTTAAGAGGGCTTCCAAGATATGTTGACCTATAGAATATAGTTGACTTAGCGTTATATTGTTTCATTTTAGCTGATCAATAGGAATAGGTCTTGCTTTCAGTATCAAACCGTATTTATTAAGTTCCTCGTATTCACCACCTATTAAGGTTTAATTCCAGTTTCCTCAAATACCTTGTCAATCTTCTCAAAGAATTGTTTCTTTCGTATTTCGCATAATCTGGATGTACTTCCCATTCGTTATCCCGGTGAACGAGATAATATAAGACCAATTCCAATGCTGTCTTTTTATTACGATTCTGTTCTTGAAATACTGTAACTACATCTTCAATTCTTTTAAAGTATTCATTGTCTTCATTATTGACCAACACTTCCAACTGTTCAATCAGTCGCTCCCTTTTTTTGTTCTTCATGAATATAGTCAATGATCTGATTATTATGCAAATAATGCTCTGTTGTTTCTGATGGAAGCAACTTCTTCTGGAACAAGGTTTGATCCTTAATCCCAAATAACTCAGACAATTGCTCCAGACACGGTTCAGGTATTTTCCGTCTTTCTTTGATCCAGTCCTGAATGTTTGCTTGGAACCCCCTATGGCTTCTGCCACCGATTTGTACTCCATGTTAAAAGTGTCAGCAATAAATTGTATTCCAATCATTCACTCCCCGACATATTTAGTATGTCTTTCGAATTTGATTATATATACCAAGAATGTCAAATGCTTTTTTACGAAAAAAACCACATGGAGATATAACTCACATGTGGTAGAAAATTAATTTTTTCTTTTTTAAGCCATCTTAAACTATTCTATGTTCCCTTAATACTCCAATTACTTCATATAAGTAAGCCTACAACTTAGTACACCTTACAACATACCATTTTCAGTATTTTTTAATAGTTCTAAGCTACGTGGATGTTAGTGAACCTTCAATTAATTTATTCCAATGTAAAGTATTCTTTTTTCTCCAAAAATTCTGTACCTTCATAATATTCTATCATCAGTTCTTTATCATTTAGTTCCGCATTTGTAATAGCATCTGATGGCACTGCAGTTGGTGAGAAGCCTCTAACTATCTCTTTGTACATTTTTTTTTCATCAAAAATATCCCTAAATATTAATTTACCCCCATCATCCATAAACAAAATAAATCCTTCCTGTATTAACAA
>NZ_LVYZ01000085.1:0-12658 GCF_001909095.1 Paenibacillus sp. P46E | reverse complement strand
GTCACAAACGATGAACGGCCACAGTCCTTTATTCGATCGTTTGAGCACAGATGGAAAACCTTACTGGGACTATATTACAAAATATTCCCCTGTTATTTATCAAGATATTAATAAGGATTTTGCTGGTGGGCTAGCGGATTTAATTGCGAAATTTAATGCAGACGCGAACTGGAACATGGCTGATCAATGGGAAACAATAGGAGTAGTCCCTCAAGTCCCATATGTATATGCTTCTATTTAAGAAACGAAGACACATCTCTTTTTAGGCTATTATTTTTATCATGCTCGTGATGATGGTCCTTTTCCCGTCGAACAACATGAAAGCGAGTAAGTGAATAGAAGGTGGACAAATCTTTCTTTCCGAGGATCCACATCTTGAAGGGCGGCTTTGACATGCAGCCTTCCTCATGGAACAACGCTACGAGCGCAGCAATATCGAATTGCTCGAGGCCTCCACATACCGGGACAACAGTTGCTGCTCGGGTTGAATGTCCATGCTGCTGAGCTCATCCGAGCGAAGTTGTGCCCGTTCCATCGTCTCCCGGGCTCTTTGCAAGGCACTATTCACCGCTGCGACATCGCCAACGGTTTCGCGATCTGCTTGGAGGACCACTCAAATACATCCTTCAAAATGAGTACCGCGAGTTGCCGCGGAGGCAAGGTCTGCAGGAGAGCGATGAAGCACAGTTGAAGAGTATTTCTGCGGACGAGCCGATCCTCCGGATTGCCCCCAAAGTCGGTAGACGGCCAGATCCAGGCAGAGTCCGGCAGCGTGTCGCGCGGCTCGACGATGGCGATGGCCGGTTCGAACAAGTCAACGGGAAGCGCGCGGCGTTTGGATTGTCTCAGCTTGTCCAAGCACAGGTTGGAGGCAATTCGATAGACCCAAGTTTTGAACGAGGAATCCTGTCTGAACGTGCTCCAGCTCTGCCAGACCCGAATACTCGTCTCCTGAACGGCATCGTCCGCATCGTCCATGGAGCCTAGCATCCGGTAACAGAACGAGGTTAAGCCCGGCTTCAACCTTGCAAATAATGGTTCGTCAAATGCGGTCTCGTTCATCGTGCCCTCCCTTAACGATCTCCCCGAAGGGGGTACCTTCATTATATGCAATGAAGCGGACAGCCTCAAATGTTCCTGTTTACCATAGAACAGATACAAGATCCTCTATTTCTCTTTGGGGTAGTATATAAATCTGATAATTCTATTTCAGAACCATCTCAACCGGACTGTCGTCAAATAATTCAAACGGACCGGGTGTTACATTTTTATCCGGACGCAGCTTATGATAGAAGTCGTGGTCGAAACGGTAAGAAGATCCATCCGGTTCCTCGTAATACATTTCGGCGTGATGGCTTCTACCGAGAAGCTCAGTGGTGACTACCGTAGGCGCTGCACCTCTCAATAATTCAGGGCTTTGAACATGCACTTTCACCTTGCAAGTAGCCGGATCGATTTCGATCTCGACCCCGCCTTTGACATACACTCTTGCATTTGACTCATGGCTACTCGGCACCGCGCCTTTCAAATACAGATTGCCCTGTATCGTAACGGGGAGTGCCATTTTATCGGGCTGAAATGGTTTTCCGGATTCCTTTATAGCCGCAATTTCTTCCTTGGTATATTCCCACCACTGCTTTTGATAAGTACTTGGGTAATCGTTGTAGCCGCCTAGTCCGGCAGGATGAAGGTAACAGCGGGAGTTGTCTGGTACACCGTCCATCGCAGCGCCACCGCCGTAATCTATATCCTCCCTTGGAGTGAGCGGAAGATGCTCGAAAAAGGTCATAGGCAGCGGCTCTGTGCCCGAATCGTCACCCCCTATAAATATATTATTGTAATACCTGTCGTCGCCGCCCGTGATGTTGCTGTACCCGGCAACAGCTGTCTCATGAGGCATATGGTAGGGAGTATAGCGGGTAAGCTCGGAGCGCACCACAAATCTGCCGGCAAACAGATTATGAACAAACGCACCGCCTTGGGCCATATTGCGGAAGTTCATAGGCGATAGGAACAGGTTATGATCCACCACATAAGGGCCGTGGCAGACCTCGACAAAGAGATCCTCTGACAGATTGTCGTAAAAGGTATTTCGGCTGATGCGGGTGCCTTGTGCCTGCCAATCCAGCCAAAGTGCCCGGTAAGAGCTATAGATGACATTCCCGCTAATCTGGGTATCCAGTGCGGCATGGAGTTTGATTCCCCCCACTTCTGCTCCGTGGAAGATGCGCTTGTGGTGAATATTATAAATGCGGTTCTGGTAGATCTGGCTAAAAGCAGCACCTAAATGTCCAACGATTCCAGCTTGTTCACAATCATGAATTACGTTGTTGCGGACAATATGGCTTCCGATATGATCCTTATGCCAATTCTTGCGCAGTGCACCGAAAATAACCTCCTGCTCCCGTTGCGTTCCGCCTTTGCTGCGAAAGTCCGAGTATTCGTTCTGCCCAGTTCTCTCTTTGCCTAGGCTGATACCTGTACATTTGGACTCGCTGACCCGATTATTCTCAATAATCCAGCCTTTACTCCAATGGGGACCTATAAGTCCTTCTTGCAAAGCCGTTGGCGGGGCCCACTGGGGGGATGCCTGCCGAAGAGTAAAGCCCCTGACGGTAATATAGTTACGGCCGGTCTTCTCAGGCCAGAAGCAATAAGGGCGCACATTGATTTCCACATTCTCTTGGCGGGGGTCTTTGCCTCCGAAGTTCGCCCATATGGTGGTGGACGTTGAACTTACTTCCGCGTACCATTGCAGCAAAGAGTCCTCTGCATATTTGGCCTGTGGCCAAACCTGGGGATTGTGCAATTTGGTAACGCTATCACATTCATAAAGGGATTTTCCGTCCAGATAAACATCCCCCAGATGCGGCTCGAACGCACCTTCAAACAACCAATCACCGTACAATTTAGTCTGATAGGGATTGCGGATGCCAAACAGACTGTTAGGTACCACCGCCCTCCAGACACCATCCCCTTCGTCCTTCCAGTCCGCTGCAGGCTCAGCACCCGTGATAACCACTTCTCCATCCCCGGCAGACTGGTATACAATCCTCTGTTCCTCTGTTCCTCCATGGGCCGGGTTGACCCATTCCCTGTATACACCGGCATGAACGGTTATGATATCTCCAGGCTCCGCTATAGCCGCAGCGCGGGAAATCGTACGGAAAGGCTGTGCCTCCGTACCCGGCGCCTGATCGCTTCCTTGAATTGCAACATGATATTCCACTAGATAACCACCCTTTACTTTTTTGTCCGCAATAATCATTTTTAGTTAACCACGTTATCTACCTCACCGATAGGTGCCTAAGCTTTTTTTACCGTGAAGTACACTTGATAGGGTTCATAACCGATATCGCGAATTCTTCTCAGCTGAATTCCCGGATCCTGATTGGCCGTCTTGAAGAAATAGCGCCAGCTGCCCCACTCCCGTTCATTTTCCATAATCAATTCAGAGGCAACATCATCTTTTTGTGTAAAGAGAATCCTTTCATTCTCACAAATACCAGCCAGTACTTCAGGACCAAAGCGAAATGCTCCTGTCTGTTCGTCGTCCGGAAGCGGAATGAAACGGATGCCGACTGGCAGAATGATGCTGACGCGATCGCCGTCCTTCCAATTCCGCAATATGGTGTAGAATACATTGTGATCCGCAGATTTCCCATGAAGCTGATCATTCACATAGATAACGGCTTCCGACATGATCCAGTCCGGAATCCGGAAATGAATTACAAACTCACTTGAAGTGGCTTTATGGACTACGAAATCATACTTTTTATAATCAGGCAGATTCTCGTGAAGAGCTGTGATCTCATTTAAATCCTGCTGCCCTGCTGTATTCGAAGAGTTCAGCATGCTTCCACTCATATGATCCTGGGATTGATAAATTCGGACATTCTCTCCGTTGATCTCAGTTGTCAGCTCAGAGTGAAAATACTGGCATACAAAGAGATCATTCTGATCCTGATAATAAATGCCTCTGTTTAATGCAGCATTAGCTTGTACCATCGTTCCGTGGCAGCAGAAGAAGCTATCGGTCTCCGTACTCCAATCCTTCCTGAGGCCAGCCTTCATCGGCAGGAAATAAGTCAACAGCCCTGTTTCGGGATTACTGTGCTTATTGCCAGTTAGAGAATATTCCTGGTAATAGGCCTGAGCCATAATACCATTGTACAAATTATATTCAATATACTGCGCATATGCCGGATCTGATGTATGTCGGAAGAGAAACTCTGCCAGACGAATCATGTTATAAACCGTACAGTGCTCTTGATTCTTATCCCCGAGGCGTGCTTTGATCTTCATTTTCGGCATCCAGACCTCACCGGCAGTATTCCCGCCAGTCACCAGTGACCCTCTCTCTGTAACAGCACATTTCCAGTAGGCAGTGACGATGTCCATCCATCTTTGTTCACCGGTTACTTCGTAAGCTCTAGCACAACCGAGTACTTCAGGAATGGTGGTGTTGGCATGCATGTTGGTCAGAGGGTCTTTGTTTTCCAGTAACGGGTGAAAAAGTCTGCTGCGGTAATAACGCTCCAGCAAGGTAGTGTATTTATCATTCCCTGTAATATGGAGAAGGTCCGCCCAAGCTTCAAGCATACCGCCTGTCTCCATGTCCAGAATGTCATCGAATTTCTCTCTTGTGAAGGTACTGCTCCATGTGACGAACCAGTCTGCCAAATGATCTGCCACATCGAGTGCCTTTTGACTGCCAGTAAATTGGTACATATCAACAAGTCCCATAAATAACTTATGGATGTTATACTGTGGAGCCCATATTCCTTTTCCTTGTGCGATCCAATGTAAATATTTCTCTGGAATAGGACCAGCCCATTGTCCGCCATTATCTTTCTGGCATTCGGCAAGCTCGTCTATTATGAGATCCGCTTTTAGTTTAAGCTCCAAATCACCAGTCTCATGAAACCGCATAGCTGCGGCAGACAACCAATGTCCAAGAAAATGTCCCCGGATCTGACAAACTGGTGTCTCCCATCCCCCGTGTGCATCATGCGGAATATCTCTACCATGGTATCTTCCTGCTTCTACTTTATAGTTAAACAGGAGATTATCATTCGTCAGTTTCATTAAATACCGCCTGTTTGCTTCTTCCCTGCGTTTTAAATCACCATCATGAAGAACGACATGTTTGCCTTTCAGTTCTATCATCGCCTGCAGCCCCTTCATCGAGTTGGATTTATCTTCATCTGGGTGAATCCATTAAAATTATAAAGCAGTGATTCCTTCAATCCAATGATGTATACGAATATATAATTGATCCATACTGATGATTGGCGTTACAAATTTCATAGTATATATCACTTGAAAGACATGATATTTAACATAGTTTGAGCATGCTCACAGTCACATCGGGAAAGACTTAACTGTGTTAAGTTATAGCTAATTAAATTACTCCAACGGAGTTATTAAAATGTCTACAACTTATGAAAGAGGTGTGTAATTGAAACTTCCAACAATCCAATTCGGACATATTAAATCCAGAGTTCCTGTTATCCAAGGCGGAATGGGTGTAGGCATATCCTTAAGTGGACTAGCTGCTGCTGTAGCCAATGCAGGCGGGATCGGCACCATCTCTGGTACAGGGATCACTACTGAAGAACTGAGAATGCATATTCGCAAAACAAGAGAACTCACTAAAGGAATTGGCTATATCGGTGTGAATGTGCTATTCGCAGTGAAGGATTTTGCCGAAAAAATGAAAGTTGCATTGGAAGAAAAGGTTGACTTTATTATTTCCGGAGCCGGAATTTCTAGAGATATTTATGCTTGGGGAAAAGAACATGGTACTCCTGTTGTAACGATTGTTTCATCCGCCAAATTAGCCCGGATTTCCGAAAGACTTGGTGCCTCCGCAGTCGTTGTGGAAGGGTTCGAAGCTGGGGGCCATTTAGGTACAGACAGATCGATGTTTGATATCCTTCCTGAAGTCTTAGAGACCGTTTCGATTCCCGTTATTGCTGCAGGTGGAATTTTGACAGGGGATGATATCGCAAAAGCTCTTCGGATGGGTGCATCTGGTGTTCAAATGGGCACCCGTTTTGTGGCTAGTCATGAGTGTGATGCTCCCTTAGCCTTCAAGCAAAAGTATGTAGATGCTCAGCAAGGAGATACTGTCCTCATCAAGTCTACAGTAGGTCTAGAAGGAAGAGCGATTCGGAATGAATTCACAGACCGGATCAGTGATGATGCCAAATTGAAGATCGTCAAATGCTATGATTGTCTAAAGGTTTGTTCACATCGATTCTGTACAATGGAATCCCTGCTCACTTCCCTTAGAGGAGATGTTGAGAACGGCTTGGTTTTTGCTGGATCCAGAGTTCATGAGATTAAAGAAATTTTGTCCGTACAGCAGATTGTCGACAATTTAATGAATGAGTATCAAGGGGCATGTAACCCGACCACTTAAGCTTGTGATATCCGAGCGTAATTTGTCTTATGACATCGGATGAGAATTCTGACAGGTTCATCAATCGGTCTGTGTCTGCACATAACAAAAAATCCGCACACAGTGCAGATTTCAATAAGTATATATTCGCCTTTACAAGATCAACGACTTCATACGTTTCCCTTCATTTTTTCAACATTTTTATTTAATTGAATTAATATTTTCCTTAGCCCGATAAGTTCTGTATCACTAATATCAGTTAATAGTTCCTCCGCAAAATGCTCTTTCTCCTTTTGTGAAGTTTCGATTGATGCTATTCCTCGATCCGTTAATTTAACCAGAGTTATTCGGTTGTCCCCGTCTTTTTTTCTTCTGGATACGATCCCGTTATCTTCAAGCTGTTTGAGATGTCTAGCGACAGCTGCCTTGTCAAGGGTCACTTTTTTCTGCAAGTCACTCTGACTGATTTCGATCTCTTGATAGATTAATGCGAGTATTTCAAAGCGAGATTGGCTGATGCTGATGTAAGCATCGAATGTAGTGTTTATGGCATTGTTTACACCATACATTTGGTATAATAGCGTGGCTTTCTGTGACCAATCTTTGCTCAAAACCATCCCATCTTTCTTAATCGTTTTTTGTTTATAGGCTTGCAATGTAATAGACAATATACAACGTAACTTCTTTACAAGCAAGTCTGCAAAAGCCACAACGATCCCTCTTCCTGAATATGGAGGTGATTTCATCCAGACCCAAAAGCCCTCTCTCCGGTGGAGAAAGGGCTATCCTGGAAGTTGAAGACGTTCAGAATGTGTTAGTTAATCTTGTTATTCAATCAGTATACTGCTAGAGTACCGTCGTAATTAATGACCTGTTTATTGTGGTTTTTATCATCCAAAACAAAGGAAAGGATAAATTCGGCAGCTTGAGCAGTTGTTTTCACGAAATCACCTGTCATATTACCATTTAAATCTGTTGAAACCGCCCCAGGCATTACTGAAAAAATCTCTACAGGTATATTCTCCTTTTCAAAGCTCATTCCCCATGACTTAGTCATCACATTCAAAGGAGCCTTGGATGTTTGATAGGCAAAAGCATTGAAGTAAGGTAACGGTTCAATAGGTATACTGATATTTTGAATAGTGCCTTTATTGGCAATCAATAGAGGAAGCAAGCCTTTTGAAAGTGCAAAAGGACCGATGAAATTCACTTGATAAGTTGCCTCCAGTTCTTCAACCGCAAATTCCCATCCAAGTTTATGCATATCACCTGGAATACCGGCATTGTTCACCAAAAGCGTCAACTCAGGAAAATTCTGCTTCATGCTTGTCACTGCATTATCAATACTCTGTAGATCAGCAACATCCAACAATACCAAATGTGCATCACCGAATGCTTGGAGCGCAGTTACTGCTGTTACTCCCCGCTCCAGATCGCGTGCCCCAACCAATACACGATACCCTGCTTCTAACAATTGCTTTGCAATCTCAAATCCAATCCCTTTATTTGCACCAGTTACTAATGCTGTCTTTGTCATCTGTTATTCTCCTTTTTTACGGTCTTTTAAGTTAACTACTCCGTAAACTGTATTTCATACTTCAGGATAACTGAAGCACTTCCGTTGATAGATCAACGGTTGATGTATCAACAGTTTAAGATAAATATTCTTTTATTGCAAGCTGTTTTTTTAGAATTAGTAAATTCGTTAAGATAAACCTTAATTTAGCCTCCTTGTTTTTAAGTCCGACCGGGAAATGGAAATTATGCTGGAAACCTGGAGTTCAGCTTCTTTAAAATGACCGTTCCAATCTTCCTTTGCAAGCTTATACTAAGGTAATCGTCAAATGTGCAGGTTCCGCCGTGTTCAGAGAGGACAAGCTCATTGGTTTTATTTCGGTGCCAGATACAAGAGTGTTAAACCTGATTAGAGACAAAATTACAGGAACGAGTTTTGCGGTTCCGGTTGATAATAAGCAAGGTGCCGCAACGATTCGGATGAACCCGATACACACAACCATGGATGTAACATTGAATAACGGACACCCGCATGTAAAATTATCTATTGCAGGAGAAGGCCATGTAAGCAGCATTGATACGGATTTGGCTCTAAATACAGCGGCAGGTTATCGGCAACTGGATCAGATGGAGTCTAATTACCTGCTGCTGGTGCTCCTTGATGTATTGGTATATCGTTTTTCCATTCCTACTAATTCTTCAGTTGGCTGGTTTCTTAGGGCTGCTCTTTTAACAGCAACTGTCCCTGTAATCGCTAGAACTACAATGCCGAAAAAAATCAATACATCGTCCCCCGTTCACCTAGAGTTAAAGTTAATATGATCAATTGAACTCCTTATTATGAAAATCAAATTGAAAAGCCGATCCATGGCGGAGTCGGCTTCATTTTAATCCTTAGGTTTGTCTGTTCTCCACAGATTTCATTCGGTTTTGATCGTCAGGCAGCCGGTCTTTACTGTTTTCCTGACCTGCTTCTACTTCACCGTGGCCGGAGACAGCACGGGCAAAATTTGTGAACTGTCTTTTTTCCTCATCCTGCTCGTGCTTAAGCTTAAGAAGCTCCTGCGGATCTTGTGTTGTCATAATGTTTAACCTCCTAAGAAATCGAATCAATGTATTGATTCGCTCTACAGAAGTTTTCCAATATAACGCGGTGCTTATACAAGAAATTCAAAAACCATAATCTTATTAAAAAAGGAAGAAGGAGATCCATCTCGAATATCAAATTGGACAACTAAAAATTTGTTGACAGACAGGAGTTGGATACAATGATAAAGGGTTTCGGAGGAATATTTTGGAGAACCAAGAATCTTGAAGTTGTGAAAAACTGGTACAGCAAAGTGTTGAAGATTGAAATAGACCACTGGAATGGGACTGTGATTAAACCCCAATCAGGAAATGAGACGATCTTTTCTTTCTTTACTGAGAATGACAGTTCTTTTCCAACCGAACAACAAGTGATGTTGAATTTCCAAGTACATGATCTCAACGAGACAATTCAACATCTTGAACAGATTGGTGTACCTCTTGCCAAGAATATTGAGGTTAGTGAATTTGGAAAGTTTGTTTGGATTGAAGATCCTGAAGGCCGGCTGATTGAACTTTGGGAGAAATAATTACTTCTTATTCAAAACTCAGAGTGAGTATTTCGAGTTTGACTTTTTTGAATCAAATCAGGAACGATTGCCGGATTAATGTTAAAGAACCTGATGAATTTCATCAGGTTCTTTTTTTGGTTATGTGGCGTACGAAATCCTGCCAAGGCTTGCATGTATTCATTTTACTCACTCTAATATTCACCTTTTATTACAAAAAACGAACCCCGGATGGTTCCCGCCAGTTTTGACTTCTGTCTGGCAAACTTAAACTTCCCTTCTAACTCCTGTGGTACATCCATCCCCTCAGATAGCTTAAAACCTACAGCCCGCTTCTTAGGGTCATCCACCGTATACATCACGTTGAGCGCAAGGCCATCCTCATAAAAGACGTAAGCAAACCGGATATTTTCCACTTGAAAACGTGATGTTTCTAAAGGCTTGGCTGCAAAAACAATATCACGTTCTTCCTTCAAAATCCAGTTCACATAATCAAGAGTATCCTGGCTCTCACTGGCTGGTACAACCTCGAATTCATGTTTGTATTTGTTCATGAAATAACGGGCTTCATTAGCACGTAAGCCTGCAAGTGTATCAACTACAGGTGAAGACTCCAAGCCAACTGTAGACACATTTGTAAAATCAACGGTGTAGGACATATCCATCACTCCTTCTATGTTCAGATTATTTCCTTACCACAGGGATCCACATTTCACCAACAACCAAGCCGTCCCGCTGCCCCATCTCCACCGATGCATTTGGTCCCCCGACGTAGGCGAAATCCTTGGCTTCCGGCAAGGCTTGACCAAAGGCAAGACCTGCAAGCTTATTGTTCAATGCATCCGCCGTCTCCGCTTCCCCTTTAACAACCAGATAGTCTCCCTTAGGAAATTGGATCACTCGGGCTTCATCGGGTGCTGGTGCCTCGGTCATAACACCGGCATAATGCATCATTTTGTTATTCACCGCTTCGTTCACAGCAAAAATGTAGTCATTCGCAGCTATGCCTTTTAGATAATCAAGCCTTCCATCTTGACTGACGGCCTGCCAAAAGTCTGACTTTTCCTTGTTAATGCCAGCATAATCTGTGTAATCACTCTTAAGCTCAGTTCCTAAGCCTATCACGGTAAAGCTGTCTTTTTCTTCAAGGGAATAATCTGCCATAGTCAAAACCATCCTTTTGTTGTGGATTCATCAAATGAGTTGTCATCTTCACTTGATAAATATATGATAGCCTTAAATCATGTCAAAAAATGATACTGTTTAGGAGTCCCCATGAAAAAAGTTGAACGGATCAATATCATCATGCGGTATATCAACAACCGCGCCCACTTTACCATTTCTGAAATCATGCAGGAATTTAACATTTCCCGTTCGACGGCTATTAGAGATATCAGAGAAATTGAGGCCATGGGAATGCCGCTTGTCGCAGAAGTTGGAAGGGATGGGGGGTATTCTGTCATGCGCAACTCTGTTCTTCCCGTTGTCCGCTTTACCGATGATGAAGTCAAAGCGCTTTTTATTGCCTTTATGGCTACAAGAAACGGACAACTCCCTTATCTTAAGAGTCGTCAGTCTTTATCCGAAAAACTACTGGGCCTCATTTCAGAAAACCAGCAAGAGGATCTTTTTCTTTTAAATCAAACCTTATTTTTTGAAGGGACCAACCCTAATAATCCTGACTTGCTTGATCTTTCCGATCTTCCCCATCCCATGCTGGAAAAACTAATCCAAATCCTCCTTATGGATAGTTATTTATTGATTACCATTGAGGAAGAGAAAGTTATTACGTCCTACCCCATTTATCTCATGCACCTTTATCGTGAAAAAAGCCTTTGGCTGATTGAAGCCTTTGACTTAAAAGATGAAAAGAAGCGGATTTTCCCTGTGGACTATCTCACCAATATTATCCCCTATCCGGAGAAAAATAGATTAAGTAAGAAAAAGATTTTTGAAAAACTTAGTAAACAGGAGGAGGAAATCAACCTTGTGCTCGAACTTGGTCCTAAAGCGATTGCCCAATTCAAAAAATACCATCCATTTAAAATTTCCATTTCCTATACAAATCCATACCAGACCACAGCCATTCTAAAGACTTATATCCATGTGAATAAACCTGGAGAATTGTCCGAAATGACAAATTGGCTACTTTTCCTCGGTAGTGACGTTAAAGTTAGAGAAGTACCGGATGAAGTCTTAGCAGATCTGCAAGGAAAATTATCTTTCTATTCCGCCGGATATCATCACAGCTAGGTTAATGATTGAATCTGTGTCCACAATATCTTCCTCTGAAGGCGCATATTTTTTGAAAACACGCTCCTGTAGGCCAAACTTCGCCTTGTATTGTATACAGATTACGGAAACCATGCTTACGGAGGATTCTTGCTGCTTTATTGCTGTGATACCCAGTGTTGGACAGAATAATTACACCATCATCCGGGGATAGCTCGTGTTGCCATACAAAAGGAAGACGCCCTAAAGATATATTTATTGAGCCGGAAATATGTTCTTCCAAATAATCCGAAGCATCTCTGACATCAAGCATTTTCAAATTCAAGCGTTCTTTTACTTGCACCCAATCACGAGCCTTAATATAGGAAAGTGAACGAACGGGCCATATCTGGCGCAAGAACCATAAGACCATTGCTCCAATCAAAAAGTAAATAAGTGTTATCATATCGTCCTGTCCTTTCATCAGCGGCTTTAGTCACGCACCAATTCATCTGTCCAGGCATTTAGCCCACCCGTCATGTTCACAACATTGAACCCCTTCTCACTCAGCAACTCGCAAGCCAAGCCGCTCCGGTTCCCGCTGCGGCAGATGACAATGATTTCTTGTGCGGGATCAAGTTCATGTTGCCGTTCCATAAGAACTCCAAGCGGAATATGTTTGGCACCGGCGATGTGTCCCTCCCCCCATTCTCCAGGTTCGCGAACATCCAGCATATTTAGGGACTCCCCGTTCTTGAGCTGCGCTGCTACCTGCTGGGGGGTGGTTTCTTTTGAAATCTTAAATGCCATGTTAATCTCTCCTTTACATATTTATGACTTCCGTATACCCCTATGGGTATTATAACATCTAAAATTCTGAACACAATAACTTCTCGTAAGAATTAGTTATAAAGAAAGAATCTGCTATTTC
>NZ_LVYZ01000084.1:0-14706 GCF_001909095.1 Paenibacillus sp. P46E | reverse complement strand
GCTTGCCAACCACTTTTGGCAAGCCGATTTCTTGTTGCGACTTATTCCCATTTTCACTTATTCCTCATCCAAATATAAACTATCTACAAGTGAAAGATACTCTAGTGTGGTGCCCATAAGTTCATGTCTTAATTGTTGTTGAATAGCCCTCAAATTCGCCCCGCTTTTCAGCATTAGAAACCCTGTGGTTCTTCTAAGATCATGGGGGATTACTTTTCTATTGATTCCAGCCTTCGCACATAGGGATTTAACTATGTCTACCAATTCATTATTCGCAAGCGGACGACCTTTTCGGGAAAACACAAAGTTGCTATTATCGTTTTCGATAGTTTCTTTATATTGATTGAAGTACCCTAGTTCATTGGCTAGGAATTTCGGAATGGCTATCCCTCTAGCATTGGTTTTCTGACCTTTGTTAACAATGACCATGTTATTCTGTAAGTTTATTTGCTCAAAGGTTAGGTGACATAACTCATTATTTCGTAGACCAGTTGTAATCGCAGTCCAGAAGAGCAAGTAATAATATTTTGAGAACGGTTCTTCCAAAAGCGCTGTTCTTAGGACATCTTTACATTCCTCTTCGGATAGGAAGTTGATATTAATATTTCTCTCATAGAACTTGTTTGTAAAATTGGCCATGGGATTGTGATTAATCAAATTAAGTCTTTCTAGGAAACAGAAAAAGCATTTCAGTGAACTTAGCTTATTATAGATCGTTTTGTTCGAGAGGGAGGAATTGGATTCAACCAAGTATCTGATAAACGCGTCAATGAAATGCCTATCAATGGCTTCATAGTCATCGGATTCTAAAAAGTATGTGAATCGTTCAAAATCTAGAGGACCTTCAAATCCATTCAGCAGTAAATAGTCTTGTAGGGAAGTAAGTACTTTTACCGTTGCAAGGTAGGAAGGTTTTTTCAAACCGCAATGTTTGCTCCATGTTTGAAAATAATGTGAGTCAAAAACGATACCGGAATGTGTCATAGGTTGTCTCACCTCAATCAAATAATTTTGAAGTTAATGAACGCGCGAACGGATGCTTTTCAATTGCTTTTAACAGCATGTCATTGAAGAGCTGCAAGTAAATCGTTGTCGTTTTTAATGACTTATGACCAAGTAGTTTTGAAATGCTCACAAGGTCGACGCCCTCTTCTAACGCAAACAGCGCAAAAGAGTGGCGTAAAGAATGAACGGATAGACGCTCTTTTTCTTCTTTACTAATTGTTTGTGCATCAGCAATTAATCCATCTAACATCTTTTGAACAGTGCTATCACTGATAGGTGTGACCCCTTTGTCCACAGAAAAAATGAACAAATCAGTGTATGTAGGATGTTCTTTCAGTGCTCCGTATTTAAAGCTAACATACTTCCTGAGCAATTCTAATGAGGTCGCAGTGATCTTTCGGGGGACCTTCTGAAGCTTATTTCCTTTCACATGAACGGTAATGTTTTGTGTGTCATAAAAAATATCTTTAATTTGCAATTGTGTCAATTCATTAAGACGTATTCCAGAGCCCAGAAAGGTCCATAAAATTACAAAGTTTCTAAAACCATCATTAGTCAATCGAGATAGATTGACTATCTCTTCAATTTGCTCTTTTTTAAATGCCTTTGGAAGATCCTCGTCAAACTCAACTTTAACAATCAAATTTTCTTTAATTTTTTTAATATCAACTTCAAAGAAGCGTGTATATGTAACAGTAAAGAAGTCTCTTAAAAACGAGGCTTTTTTTGACTTTGTATTTTGAACTTTTAAAGGGGCCAAATAATCCAGAAGAACTTTGGGATTATTTTCAAAAGAAAGTAATGAAGGGGGTTCAGGTAATGAACAAATGAACTCAACAAACTGATTTAATTCCGAACGATATGTTTTTTTTGTGCTTGTACTCTTTTTTTGAAACTCTGCACTCTGCAGGTACCACGCTACAGCGTCATCAAAGGATATATCTTGCGGAGGTACCGGCTCTTTGATAACGATGAGATTGCTTTTTTCCAATGCTTGCATCAAATTAGCATGACTATTAGAAGCAGCCAGTTTTTGCAATTCCACCATTAACTCTGCTACAGGAGATTTTCCCTCTTTTTTGAACATGTAATCAACTCCATATGGTATCTATAATCTTCATTGCATCGTCAAGTTCTTGTTCTTTTCTATGCAAATATTTTGAAGTGGTCTCGATTCTGTCATGTCGTGCGAGGCGTTGCACGAGTTGAGGATGAATGTTTTTTCTGCGGCTAAGTGTGGTTATAAAGGTATGTCTGAATAGGTGAAGACCTCCTGGGAAATTCCATCCGGAGATCATGGCATAAAGCTTGTATTTATCGAGCATTTTTCTATATAAGGATTGGTTCTCCTTAAATACAAATTTTTGATTATTCAATCTGGTGGGTAATGCCTCCAAATAATTCTGTAATTTTTGCGGCAAAAATAATGGAACTGGTTTATTGGCTTTACCTTTTCCGCGAATTTTAATGACCTTCGCCTGAAAATTTATATCACACCATTGAAGACGATCAGCTTCGCAAAATCTTAGTCCAAGATGAAGTAAGGCACCGAAAAAAGCTAAGTCAAACTTAGGCTCATCAGAGTAATTAACAATAGCAGTGAAAAATTGTGATATTTGTTCTTCATTAGGTACATCTCGGTACAAGTATCTTTCTGCTTTGATTCCTTCAACAGATCCAATATTCTTTGAAATAACTCTCGTGTGATAAAGATGCTTAAAGAAGGATAATACGCAGTAAAATTTATTGCTGACTGTAATTTCTGTATATTGGCCATTTAAATAACAACGTTTCAAGTGATTTTCATACTCTATTAAATGCTCACGTTGAATGAGCCAGATGGGTATCGTCACAGGTAAGAAATCATTGAAATCGCTGTACACTTTTGTTGCCCAATGTAGAAATAACATGACATCTCGATAAATATCATCGATATAACCCCGGGTGTTCCCTTCAGTCAATAGATGTTTATTGAACTTATCCAGGTAAGGATGCAACCCAATAACAAGCAGTTTACTTTTATTCTTATTTACTATTGCTGGTGCCTTGAGTGCTTTATTAGGAAAATACAATTTAGCTAATTGAACAATGAATGTTTTTTTTCTGGCTGTGTCTACACAGTTCCTACAGTAATGAAGAATGCTTTTTTCGGAAATATTCGAGTCGGATAGCAACCAATCTGTTTTTTTTACTGATATAGAAACTTGTTGTTGGAACTCTAGGGCAACGGCATAGTACATATACAGTTCAATTGGTGGCTTAGATACCTTTATTTGCCTAAGGAAAACTTTAACAGTATCCAATTTGATATTGGCTACAATTTTATGTTCCCAAAGCCAGTTAGAGATACTATTTTTACGAACAAAGTCAACTGATTCATCTTTCAAATCATAAAGAAATAGCGTATCCATAGTGTTCCTCACTTTGCTCTTACTAACGTCCCAAATGGCGTTAGTTATAGGATGCTCATCGTGAGTTTTTTTTATTCCATTTGTAAATTTTTCTGTAGAAGAAGCATTCCACAGAAATAATTCTGTTCCTTTCCACAATTCGTTTTTTGCTACGAAGCTACTGCTCATTAATTCATTAATCACGTTCTTTGAATCTTGATCCATCAGGAAACCTCCTCAATTTGGGCTTGTTCAAATTTCAAAAAGTTATAAACAGAGGTGAGGAAATGGCAATGGTGCAACCCACCAAAATTACAGTGAATTATGGACACAATCATAAAAAAACACTTTGGTCAGCAATCGATCTTTTGAAGGCTAAAGCAAAAGATGAGACTCCTGATACGATAAGGGAAAGAACAAATTCAGTTAACGTTTCAAAACATGTTTAGTTATTGAACTGTGCATTTCGGTTGATTTTGCTTTTGCAAGTGTCTTTATTGCAGATTGAATGTTATGCTGAAAATGATTGCCTTTGATATATGTGATTCGTTTTGGTGTTACAAGCCCCATAAACATTACCTCTTTCAAGAATGCATCAGAAAAACAAAAAAGGGACCCAAAATACCACAGTTACCTGTGGAAATTCGGATCCCTTTCGCCGCATGGCCAGAGACTTATATTCATTAACAGTTGCACTATTAAGAATTCAGCAGAGGAACTTTCCGCATCCCGTTGATACAGGAGAAAATTCTGCCAATCACTGCCTATAATTTAAACTATAAAATAGATAAGGGCTTGATGTCAACTCATTGTTATTCAGGATATGTATAAGTGCAAATATCCATTTTTAATGGTATCCTGAAAGAAATGAGGTGTTCAAATATGGAAGCCAACAATGATTTAATGAAGCTCATTAAGCTTACGGGAGAGCGTGCAAAGCTGGACGCGAAGGCAAATGGAACTTATGTTGTCTACAAAGACAAGACGGGCAAATTAGTGAAAGAACATTCTGATGGAATAAAAGAAATTCTAGCGGAAGGTAAGCCGGGATATGTCTGAACCGAAAGCAACGATGTTTGTTTTTGCGGGTAACAATGGCAGCGGTAAAAGTACAATTCGAAATTTGATCATTGATCGAATAGGAGTCAGTGTCAACATTGATCCAGATGCCTTAGCTCGGCGGATCAATCCGACACATCCTGAAACTGCACGTGTATCAGCTGGGAAAGAAGCCATTCGTTTAGCTCGTGAGTGCATACACAATCACCGGGACTTTTCAGTAGAAACGACCTTGTCCGGGGGATACGCGATTCGCCTCATGAAGGAAGCCAAACTAAATCAGTTTGAAATTACTATGTTTTATGTTGGCCTTGGAGATCCGAATTTGAATATTGAGCGTGTTGCCAGCCGGGTTCGTAACGGGGGACATCATATTCCAACTAAGGACATTTTGCATCGCCATCAATCATCTATGCAGAATCTGCTTGCTCATTTAGATCTACTGAATGACTTAATTGTTATCGATAACAGTTCTTTAGATGGACAGATCGTTCTTGAATCCAATAATGCTAGACTAAAGTATCAACATTCCAAGTTGCCGAATTGGGTTAACCCTATTCAAAATCAGTTGAATCGCATATAACCTGATTCCTACCTGTGTTCATCGCACAGATGGTTCAGGTTTTTTTGTTTTTTATCGACAAACGTACGTTCCCTGACAAACTATAGAACCATTGATTAGGTATACTGGGTAAAAGATCATCCATACATAGAAAATTGAAGGAAATAATTGGATTTTATCGAAGTTATAGTGTGGAAGATTAATTAAAATTGACGCGCATTACCACAGTGAGGAGAATGATCATGGCTGAGAAAATTATACGAATCTTAAATATCATTAATGCGATCCAATCAAATCCTGGTATCTCTGCAGCCGATCTAGCTTTTAAATGTGATGTAGACATACGGACGATTTACCGTGATCTGCGGCTACTGGATACAATTGCTCCGATAACGAATACAGGCAAGGGGACTGGCTACCGCTTTATGGGCAAGTTCTTTATGTATCCTCTTAATTTTTCAGAACAGGAAGCTTTGGTATTCTCTTTGTTACCCTCAATGATGGATGAAGATAAGCTCCCTCCTGGATTCCATACAGCATACGATAAAGTCATGTCCACACACCACAAAGAAAAATCCAAGCAAAATAGTATCATCGAGGACATTACTAATATTATTCAAATGGGTACACCAGCTTACCGAAAAGAAAGCCCCAATTTTCTGCAACCGATTATTCAGGCTATTCTGGAGCAAAAAACGATTGAGACGGTTTACCATACCCAGTATCGGAATGAAACGACTGAGCGCAAAATTGATCCTTATTATCTCGTGCCACGTGATCAGCGCTTCTATTTAATCGGTTTTTGCCATACTAAGCAGGACATTCGGACGTTTCGAATCAGTCGCTTCCTCAAAGTGGATCCTACCGCTGAAACGTTCGACAAGAGTGATTTTAATATCAAAAAGTATCTCAAGAACACGTGGTCAATTGAACAAGGTGAGAAAAATATTACCTTCAAAGTACGCTTTAATGCCGAAGTTGCCCGGTATATTAAGGAGGAAGAGTTGTTTGTCCATCCACGTATGAAGGATTGTAAAGATGGCAGTATGATTTTTGAGGTGACTGTAAATAACGAAAAAGAGTTTATCCGCTGGATTCTGCAGTATGGACCTGCCGCTGAAATATTAGAGCCCGCTTCTGTGCGTGAAACAATAAAAGTTCAGCTGGCTGAGTGGAACGAGATGTATAAATAAAATTCGATTCAAGTGGAGGTGGGACATAGGATGATAATAACTAAAGAGATGATTCAAGCGAGCTATGGTTATGCGAAACAGGTGTTTCATAAACAATTAGATAAGACAACGGCTGTCAATAATCTTTTTCGCCAATTCGGAATGCATCGCGGAAGTGCTGGGGATTATATCGGGGCGTTTTGTGCAATGATGAGTGGTGATAAATATACAAGAACTATTAATACTGAAGCGACTTGGCACTATTTAGAAAATATTAATAAAGACTATGGCCCCGACCAACTTAAGATCGCCCTAAAAGCGGTAAAGAAACACACGGAGTATTATGGAAATTTAGGTCATGGAAAATTGAGAAGTATTGAAAAACTGCTGGAAAGCTTCTGATGATTGGTGTTGATTGAAGTTATATAATGGCTCAGCTAAGCAGGAACTGGTCATAATTACTCGAAATATACAAGGTAGGAAGGATGTGGGTCTCTTGAACCATAATTGGTTTGCGGATTTGTATGAAATATGCAATAACGATCCGTTTCGTAGAAAGGTCCTCCTTGTGGATCATTATGATCAGGGTGAGCAGTGGCTGAGTCGGATAACCAAGGAACACGGGCCTCTTTTAGGTGTGGAAACAGAAACGTTAAGGTCACTCGTTGTGAAGCGGACCAAACCGGAGCTGGTGAAACGAGGGATTCGTCTAGTAAATAGTAAACAGACGTTCTGGGTTGTCCAGAATCTTATGGTTGATATGGCAGAGCGTCAAGATAAATATATAACAGCCGAGATGATTACCCCAGGTATCGTTCAAAGCTTTCACCACACGATTGAGGAACTCCGAGAGGCGGGGTTTTGCGCCTCAGAGCTTACTATCTCTGTTTTTGAACATGAGCAAAAAGGTCTCTACATCATTGAACTGCTCTCTGCATATGAACAATGGCTGGAACAGAATCAATTTACTGATTTTGCAGGTCTGCTTGATTACATACCAGAAATTGATAGATCAGCGGATAACCATCTCTTCATCCATAGAGATATGGAGCGGTTCTCTTCCGTGAAGAAAGAAATGCTGAGACGCATCGCTGGAGATAGACTGCTCATTCTTCCGCAAAATGGAGCTTTCCCGTCATCCCTGCAGAATGGTGATCATTTTACTGTCCAGATGTACCATACCACAGGAGCTTTAGCTGAGATTCGCGAAGCATTCCGACGTATATGCAATACGAGTTCTTCCTTCGATCAAGCAGAGATCGTTGTTTCTAATTATGAGGCTTATTGTTCAACGATATATACGCTCAGTCAAGCTCTCGATATTCCTTGTACATTCTCCCAAGGGCTCCCCGTTACTTATACAAAGATCGGAAAGGCTGCGCTAGTTTATTTTGAATGGCTGGAATGCAACTACGATGTTGAGTGCTTACTTAAGGCTCTTCGGCACGATTATATATCATTTCATCAACTTGGAGAATCTGTGGATCAGGCTGATCTCATTCTTGCTTTACAGCAAAGCGGAATCGGCTGGGAAAGACAACGGTATTCCATATTAGAGGCCGCAAGTAATGCCGAGTTAAAGGGACGACACGCTGAAGCTATCAGGCTGTTAAACCAGGCGTTTAAAGGATTGTTTCAAAAACTGCCTGATTCGCGTCAAGTAATGTGGACTCCTATGGTGATTTTGCACGCATTGATAAATTTTCTTGAAAAGCACACCGTTCCGTCCAGTGAGGCTGACTTCTTCGTTATCACTGAACTAGTTGACCAAGTGAAAATGCTGGAGGTTGTTTCTCCTCGTACTCTGTCCAGCGAGAGAGCGCTGCGCTATGTAAAAGACATGGTAGAGGGTATTCGTTTCTTTGGAAGGGGACCATCTAGCGGAAAGCTGCATATCTCTTCGCTTCAAGATGGCGGCATTTCGGGAAGAACTCAGACGTATATCCTAGGCATGAGTAATGAGGCTTGGTCCTTACAGCTCCGGCAGGATCCTGTATTACTGGATATGGAACGCAGAAGTCTGGAGGGGTTGCTCTTATCTACTGAGCGGACTGAGCATATTATCAGTGAACGTGAGGCCCGATTAGGATTACTGTCAGGACAAGTTACGCTGGGCTATTCCAGCTATGATCCGGCAGAGCAGAAGGAAATCATTCCGGCTTTTGCGTTATTACAAGCTGCTAGAATAGTTATGGACGATCCCCAGATGGATCTGACTGGACTAAGACAGGTACTGGGTAGACCGGTTGGATATATGTCGATTGACCTCAATGGAGAACACTTGTTGGATGGGACGGATCGCTGGCTTGGGCGGTTCCACACTAAGGGGAAGCTGCAAGATGGCCTTTCATCGCTACGTCAATCCTTTCCATTCGCCGCTAAGTTGGAACAAGCAGAGATGCGAATTAACGAGGGAACCCTGTCAGAATATGAGGGAGTGCTCTCTACGGATACCTTTGCGGTTCGTTATTTAAACAATCCTGAGACGTATCTTAGTGTGACTCAGCTCGAACGATATGCGGAATGCCCAAAGAGGTTTTTCTTTTCTCAAGTACTGAAGCTCAGGGCAAAGGAGACTGCTGAATTCGATCGTTCCAAATGGCTGGATGCAGCGAGCAGAGGCAGCTTGCTTCACAGCGTCTTTTACCACTATCTGAAGGAAATGTCCAAAGGTTCTATACATGAGAATAGGCTTAAGCATGATGAACACAGGCTTCAGGAAATCACAGAGCAGGTCATACGTGAGTATGAAGCGAAGGTGCCGCCGCCAACTCCCCATATCTTTCATAAAGAATGCGATTCACTGCGACGTGATGTCGCCATTTTTTATCAGATGGAGCAGAAAACTCAGGGACGGCCACGTTTTTTTGAGCTCGAATTGACATTAGACGGACAACCCATGAGCGTCAGGCTGGATAATGGTATGGTGATCAGAATGAAGGGATATGTGGACAGGGTTGATGAGATCGAGCCACACTTGTACAAAATTTATGATTACAAAACAGGCAGCCCGGCGAAATATGACGAGAATGAGTATTTCTCACAGGGGACACAACTGCAGCATGCGTTGTATGCGGTTGCGGTTGAGCAGTGGCTTAAGCATACCGGTATAGATACGGAGGCACGTGTTGTAGAGTCTGCCTACTACTTTCCAACGGAACGAGGCAAAGGCGATGAGGTATCCCGGGTTCAAAATAAGACGGCTGAGCTTTCGGAGTTAGTGGGACATTTATTAGCTTCGATGGAGTCAGGAACTTTTACCGTAACAACAGAGTTGAAACGATGTTCCTATTGCGATTATGGAGCGGTGTGCAAGAATGAATCAGAACGTACGAAGGCAAAATGGAATTTAGAACCCAATACTCCATTGCTTCACCATATCAAGGAGGTAGAGCGTTTTGGTTGATGATCTGACGGCCAGAGAGCGAATTGCAGAGATACTAGACCGGACATTGATGGTGGAAGCAGGGGCTGGATCGGGGAAGACGACATCACTCGTGGGCCGAATGATTGCTTTGATAGAGTCAGGGAATGCCGTGGCTGAGCAGATTGCTGCCATTACGTTCACTCGAAAAGCAGCAGATGAGCTGAAAAGCAGGTTCAGACTGGAGCTGGAGCGGCAGATCCGTAAGTCGATTGAGCCGCAGAAGGCTCTTCTGCAGCGGGCTTTACAGGAGATCGATCGGTGCTATATTGGCACGATTCATTCTTTTTGCGGCAGACTGCTTAGGGAGAGACCGATTGAGGCAAGACTGGATCCCATGTTCCGTGAGATTGAAGAAGATGAAGCTAGCTTATTGCAGGACCAATGCTGGGATGAGTATCTGGTGAGCTTGATCGAGAACGATCAGGAAGATGCGATGGCGGACCTTGCGTCCTTGCAAGTAAACGTGGAGGATCTGCGCCAGGTATATAAACGGGTATGCGGCTATACCGATGTACACATTGAGACGGTTGTCTCTCCTAGACCTGACTTTGACCTTATTCGCTTATCCTTGCCGCAGATGCTTGAAGAAGCTGGGCGCTACATTCCAACACAGAAGCCGGCACAAGGCTGGGATGCGCTGCAGACAATGGTTCGTGACGGAAAGAGACTGCTTATGCTGCACGGGCTGGATGACGATATGCGTATCTTGCAGCTTGCCCTAATGTTTGAGCGGAAAATCAATGTTACCTTGAATCGATGGACAGACCCTGCAGTGGCAAAAGAATACAAAGTTATATTCCCCGAGTGGCAAAGTCGCGTCTTGTTTCCCTTTCTTGGTGCTTGGCGGGAGCATCTATATCCGCAGTTGATTGATTTTGTCAGTCCGGCTGTTGATTATGGCGCACACAAGCGAAACGAACTAGGCGTTCTGGACTTTCAGGATCTGCTGATGCGGGCAACAGCGTTACTCCGTGAGCATGAGCATGTACGGCGGTTTTTTGCAGCCCGTTATACACGTCTGTTCATAGATGAATTTCAGGACACCGATCCGATTCAGGCAGAACTCATGTTTCTGCTGACAGGTGATGACCCGAGAGAAGCGAATTGGAGACGGATTACACCTAAACCGGGCTCCTTATTTGTTGTTGGAGATCCTAAACAGTCGATCTATCGGTTTCGGCGCGCAGATATTTCTACCTATAATTGGGTCAAAAACAAGATTAGTTCCTGTGGTGAGGTCCTGCAGCTAAGTGCGAACTTTCGCTCAATCCACCAGCTTGGGCAATTCACAAATGATGAATTTAATGCCCGGTTTCCAGAGGCTGAATCTGAACATCAGGCGGCTTTTGTACATATGGATACACGAACGGCTAATCCGGAGAATGGCGTACAGCATGGAGTCTACACAATGACTTATGCCAAAATGGCCGGAGGCCAGGCGGCGATTACCGAAGCAGATGCAGACCGGGCTGCTCGTTATATTGCCTGGGCTTGCAGTGGTCAACTGAAGATTCAGGAGAAGCAGCCGGGAAGTGACGGTGGTTTCCTTGTAAGGGATGCAACCCCGAGTGATTTCCTGGTACTGCTGAAACGAAAAGATTTTCTGCACCTGTACGCTGCAAAGCTGGAGCAGTATGGAGTCCCCTCTGTTACGGCTGGAAGTTCGGCGATTTACGAAGAGATCGATGCGCTTGCTGTGCTGATAAGTTGTCTTAATGACTCTGGAGATCCGGTATCCCTGCTAGCTGTGCTGAAGGGGATGTTATTTAGTTGCAGTGATAATGCACTCTTCCATTATAAGATGCAAGGATTCCAGATAACCTATACTACTTTACCGCACAAGGCAGAGGTCGGGATGATAGCACTGCCAGTATATGAAGCACTGGAACGACTCGCTGAATACGCGGATCTGATCCGGAAAATGCCGGCATTACCTGCACTGTTACATATCATAGAGAATCTAGGGATGATTCCCCTCGCAGCAGTTAGTAAGACCGGCCGGGCGCGTGCCGGCACATTGATTAAACTGCTGCATCTGCTGCACAAGGACAGCCTAGTTGCAGCAAGTTGGCCGGAACTGAGCTCTTATCTGATTCGGGTCGTGAAAGAAGCAAAGCTAGAGTGTGGAGATCTGTTCGCAGGTAAGCAGGATGCTGTTCGCATTATGAACCTACATAAGGCCAAAGGACTTGAGGCACCAGTGGTCCTTCTGGCTTGTCCTTGCGGAGAGTCTGATCATGATGCCGCAGAGCATGTGGACCGGATGGGAGATTCCGCGCGCGGATATTTCAGCATCACGCGGCGGAGAGGATATCAAGAGGATCTGATTGCTCATCCACCAGGGTGGGGAGAACTTGCCGAGCGGGAACGGTTATACATGAATGCGGAGAAGGAACGGCTACTGTATGTCTCCGCTACCCGCGCAAAGCAGCTTATGATCATTAGCCGATATCCGGACAAACCGGCGATCGATCCATGGAGCAGCTTCGATAGTGGGATTCAGGAAGGTAGAGAGCTTGAAGACCCTGAGGTTATGCCTGAGGTGCCTTCGCGTTACGAGGGCGTACATGATGAAACAGCAGATGAGGATAAGGGTCGTCAGTGGCGAAGCCGGCTGGCACAGCCGACGTATCAGACGGCTTCGGTAACGAAACTGGCGAAGTCCGGAGCCGTCCAGCCGCCTAGACCGCTTGCTGGGAGAGGAATGGCGTTCGGCAGTGTGGTTCATCGCTGCATTGAACTACTTGGAACTGGCGCGGAATCCGAGCAGATGGAGCCGCACATCAAGATGATCGCTGAAGAAGAGGGTATGGATGAAGTGCTGATTTCGGACGTGCATAAGATGCTGGAGGAAGTGGTGAATCATCCGCTGTGGCGACGTGCATTGGAGGGGAAGCGGCGGATTCATGAGTTGCCGCTGCGTACGGTGAGGACGAATATGGATCTGGAGAATGAAGCTTCGACAGCAGGATCCACAGCAAAGACGCTATATTTGAAAGGCGTTATTGATTTCCTCTTTGAAGAGGAGGATGGCTGGGTGGTTGTCGATTTTAAGACAGATGTGTATGGAGAGGGGCAGCAGGCGGCGTTTGTGGAATTTTATAAGCCGCAGGTTCGGGCTTATATGGGAGAGTTGGAGAGAGCGTTTGGGATAAAAGTGAAAGAGGCGGGGCTTTATTTTTTGCATGGGAATGAGTACGTCCTACTAGAGAAATAGTATAATAATAATGGAGTGGGAACTTTTTTGTGAGTGACTTTAAGAGTTATCTCTCTATTGGAGGTTATAGAATATGTCATTCAAAAGTAAGGTTGCTAAGACTGCTGCTCGATGATTGGTTTGATTCTCAAGGTAAGGAAGTAGTATATGAAGGAACGCGATATATTCTTGGTGAGGATTATGCTATCTTTGTCTCAGGGAGAGAACATAGTAGCTTGAAGAAACACGAGCATAAAACATCTGCAAATTATAAACCGAGTGAGTTCATGAATTTCGAAGATAAAGTTTTAATGCCGAAAGGCATACATCAATATCATTTTATTATCGCGAGGACATAAGGAACCCCAACACGGGATCCAGATTGGTGTTATCTTATTTCTGTTCCGTATTCTATAGTTACTAAACGGGCACAAATGGCAAGAGACGGCATTGAGAGACCTGAGGATAATATGTATTTTTATTTTGATCAAGAGGGTGGAAGAGGAGGGGAATATGGAATTCGCTACTGGCAGAACTATTCTATCCCTGTTAAATATCAACGGTTCAATCCTAATAAAGAAGAGAGTTGGAATCTAGGAGAAACTAGTTAATAGTAGAGCGCTAGCTGAAATAATCGATGAAAAGACATGAGTTATGAAGTGATTTGGAGACGGATGTCAGGACGGATATTGAAAGCGGATTTTTAAGATTTCCACTATTCAGTATTAAGGTTCAGTAAGAAAAAAAGGAGAGTTTAGAATGGCTACAAAAAAGCAAATAAAACAAACTAGCATCGAAGAAACCCTCTGGGATTCTGCTAACAAATTACGTGGCTCAGTTGAGTCTTCTGAATATAAACACGTTGTATTAGGTCTTATATTTCTTAAATTCGCCAGTGATAAATTTGAAGAACGAAGAGAAGAATTAATATCCGAAGGCAAAGAAAGATACATAGATATGGTAGAGTTCTACACAATGAAAAATGTATTTTACTTGCCCGAGATTTCTCGATGGAGTTTTTTGGTGGAAAATGCAAAACAAGAAGATATTGCTTTGAAAATTGATACTGCACTTTTCACTGTTGAAAAAAACAATCCCTCACTAAAAGGTGCTTTGCCTGATAACTACTATTCACGCTTGGCTCTCGAAGTAAGTAAACTTGCTTCCTTAATTGACACAATCAATAATATTGACACTCTTAAAGACAAGCAGCAAGACATTGTTGGGCGTGTATACGAATATTTTCTTAGTAAGTTTGCATTGGCAGAAGGAAAAGGTAAGGGCGAATTCTACACTCCAAAAAGTATAGTTAATCTTATTGCTGAGCTACTTGAGCCATACAAAGGTAAAATCTATGATCCAGCATGTGGATCGGGTGGAATGTTTGTTCAATCCGTAAAATTTATTGAAGCGCACCACGGAAATAAAAAAGACATTTCTATTTACGGACAAGAATACACTGCAACCACGTATAAACTGGCTAAAATGAACCTTGCTATAAGGGGTATATCTGCTAACCTGGGCGATATGGCTGAGAATACTTTTTTTAAAGACCAACATAAGGATCTGAAAGCTGATTTTATAATGGCAAATCCTCCGTTCAACCAAAAGCAATGGAGGGCAGATGATGAACTTTCAGATGACCCACGTTGGGCTGGTTATGATTTGCCACCCATAGGAAATGCAAACTATGCTTGGATTTTAAATATCGCTTCTAAATTGTCTGAGAATGGTGTAGCTGGTTTTTTGCTGGCGAATGGTGCGCTGAGTGGAGGCGGAGATGAGTATAAAATACGCAGGAAGCTGATCGAAAATAATTTGGTGGAGGCCATATTGGTATTGCCACAAAATATGTTTTATACAACTAATATAAGCGTTACTCTTTGGATATTAAA
>NZ_LVYZ01000083.1:0-19151 GCF_001909095.1 Paenibacillus sp. P46E | reverse complement strand
ATCACTGCCGCCGGGGTGGTTTCCGGTGTGGCCGTGAACATGTCAACCGTCACGCTTTGCGCTCCTGACGCAAATGCCGACGACGTTGCTTTTGTCCGGACGTAGTACGTGTCCGGTGCAAGTCCGGTTACGCTCGTGCCCGATATGTTCGTCCAAGTCCCTGCGGAGCCTTTCTTGTACTCCATTGCAGTGCTCACATTCGTGAGCGAGCCGTTATTCGCATTCACTGCTGTTTCATTCGTCTTACCGACACTGCTTGGTGCTGCCGGACGGGACGGAACATTCAGCGTCTGCGCTGTGCTGTCTGTAGTCGTCGTGCCGTTACCCTTCTTCACGATGCTCAGCGGTGTTCCCAGCCAGCTGCTGTCGATTGCCAGCTTGCCGTTAGCGTCTGCCGTGACTGCATTACCGTTCACGGTGTAGGAGCCGTTTGCCGTCAGGCCGGTCAGCTGCTCGGCGGTGTAGTCGATCACTGCCGCCGGGGTCGTTTCCGGTAAGGCCGTGAACATGTCAACCGTCACGCTTTGCGCTCCTGACGCAAATGCCGACGACGTTGCTTTTGTCCGGACGTAGTACGTGTCCGGTGCAAGTCCGGTTACGCTCGTGCCCGATATATTCGTCCAAGTCCCTGCGGAGCCTTTCTTGTACTCCATTGCAGTGCTCACATTCGTGAGCGAGCCGTTATTCGCATTCACTGCTGTTTCATTCGTCTTGCCGACACTGCTTGGTGCTGCCGGACGGGACGGAACATTCAGCGTCTGCGCTGTGCTGTCTGTAGTCGTCGTGCCGTTGCCCTTCTTCACGATGCTCAGCGGCGTACCCAGCCAACTGCTGTCAATCGCCAGCTTACCGTCTGCCGTTGCAGTAACTGCCGCACCATTTACGGTGTAGGAACCGTTTGCCGTCAGGCCGGTCAGCTGCTCGGCGGTGTAGTCAATGACCGCCGCTGGGGTTGCTTCCGGTGTAGCCCCACTTCCGAGCACAATTTTTGTATTCCCGTTACCAACAATATAGAATTTATTATTTTGATAGAGAACCTGGCTTAATCCGGTTCCGCTTACTCCCAGTGCTTGCTCATCATACTTGGTCCATGTCTGTAGATCATTGGAAGAGTATGCAACATGATGTTGATTTCCTTGAACGTCATAGACCGTTCCAACAACAACATAAACTCCATTGCCATAATCTATTGAATGCAGTTCAGGCCAAGCCGCACTTCCGTCAATGACATGTTCTACCCAGACCGAGCCACTGTTTAATGGCCCAGTTGTCTCTACAAATCGCGCAGAGCCATCACTATCGTTCGTAAACACAACTATATATTTTCCATTTGCATAAGTTACATCACAATTGTATAGTAGATAGCCACCTAACGAATCAAGCGAGCTCCAACTCGTACCATTCACAGAGCTCCATGCTCCTCCAGTACCAAAAGCTACATATACACCGTTCACATACTTCACGTTATAAAATGTTGCCCCGCTATAGGTTGCACCTACAGTCCATGAGGTTCCATCAGCGGATGTGAGGATTTTATCACCTTTAGTTACAGCAACAAAGCCGCTGGAGCCATAGGCTAACCCGGTCACAGGCCCTGCAGCTCCGGCTGGAAGATCGGAGATCGTCCAGGTTTGTGCATCTGCCGAGACCCCTACTCTCTTCCCTGCCGCAACGAAAAGATTGTTCCCATATGCAATTTTTGAAAGACCCTGTGCAGGCAGCAGAGTATCGGCTGTACTCAGCTGATCCCATCCGCCTGAAGAGGACAAGATGAACCCATCCGGAAGCTCCGCACTATCATTAGGACTTATGCTTCCGGCAACCCCCCATGTGCTGCCGTTATATGCAATCCCCTGCAAATTACCACTGAGTCTTTTCCAAGTTACTCTATCGGGAGTAACGACAAGACTTGGGGATGACGTCGTGACCAGTACCATTCCTGTACCATTCGAGGCGGCCGAACGTATCGTATGGTTCGTTACGGAATTCACTGCTGTCCACGTCGCTCCGCCATTTGTCGAACTATACATCTCTCCTGCCCTGCCAAAACGATACAGCAGTCCCCCTGCCTGCACAACACCAAGCGTTCTATTGTAGGATGAATCTGCGGTAAACGTCATTCCATCACTGCTGGCGAAACCTTCATTCCAGCTATGTGATACATAGAGCTTACTGTTGTACACAGATAATGAATCCAATCCGTATGAATTACTCAAGCCACTCAAGAATTTAGTTGTCCAGCTTGCCCCATTAGTCGAGTATGCATATCCGGCAAATACATTTCCGGTAACGACATATTCCCCATTAAAATAGGTGATATCTGTCAAATAAAAAGTGGTGCTAGTAGTGGTTGAAACAGGCCAGAAACAAGCTGTTGTACTCCATTGACTCCAGTTCTGTCCATCCGCAGAAGAATAGATCACTCCCAAGTCATCCGCCCGTGCAAAGGGACTATTGCTGGTACTCCACCTTCCGCCAACAGCATAAAATGCCCCGTTGAGGTAGCGCACATTTTGCAAAATGTCAGCAGTTACAGCTGGGGACTTGTCCGTCCAGGTTGCGCCTCCGTCAGTGGAAACCATCAGCTTGGCTTTGGCAGTGGAGTTTGTATAATCCACACCTGCCACCACATACGTACTTGAATTGAAGGCAATACTCCGCCATGAAATCTTGGCATTAGAGAACGGGACAGTTATGGGGGTCCAATTCATCCCATCTGCCGATTGAATAACTTTCCCGCCTTCACCTACTGCGGTATACTTCCCATTAGCGTAGATGACGCTGTTTAAATTCCCGTCCAGATTCTCTGCTACCGCTGATTCAACGGTCAGATTGCCACCCGAAGTCTGCGCCCGGGCCATGTTCAAATTCGGAAATACCAGTAAGAGTGCGAGAATCAAAACTAAGGATCTTTTCCACAACAACTGTTTCTTCATGCTGTTCCCCCTTATCTCGATTTGATGTGATGCATAGCAGTTTACTCTGTAGCTATTCCTCAGGTTTATCTTTAAATAGGCTCCTCCTATATGAGCAATTTAATTGACAAAGATAAAGTTCGACAAATAATAACAAATCCCTTTAAAAATGCGGTACTATATTCAAAAAAATCTTCTGCTAATAGGTAAAAACAAAAAAAAAGGGGCAATACTTCTCCCCTTCCATTCTCTCTTGCTTATATAAATAAGAACCCTACTTTTCCTTGAAGCAAATGGACAAACACTAATCGCGTCCCGGTTCATTTCACATAGTCTTCTCTTAGAATACTGTACACTTCTATATCGATAATCCCTTTACCTGACCATAAGGTGGCTTGTCTTAACGTTCCTTCTTTGATGAAGCCGTTCTTCAATAGGACCTTCTTGGAATTCTCATTTCGAGGCATGACTTCAGCCTGAATTCTGTTGACGTTGACGTCCCTGAACAAGAAATCGAGCAACAGATTTACCGCTGCGGCAGCAATTCCTTTCCCCCAATGCGATTCCGCCAAAAAGTAGCCAATCGTCACCACGTTTATCTTTTGATTAAAATCTTGAGCTTCAATAATCCCCATCAACCGGCCGGGCTCAGAATGATAGAAGATTCCCCACTTGACCCTTGATTTTTTATGATAGTCTCTCTCGAAATGCCCTATCATGTTCTTCACAGTATCTTTATTGTGTTTCGGGATGATGCCGCAGTATTCAAATACACGGTCATTGGTATAGATTTCAAAAACTTCGTCCAAATGATCATCCTCAATCTTTTTCAATACGATATCATCTGACTGCAGGATCGGAAACTGCCCAAAAACTGCTTCTAAGTTCATTGCGGCACCACTCCTATTCTCGTATAAGTAAAATGATATAATAATCGTTTGTTAATTTCTTGATAATCTATGCGCATATTTGTCCAAGTCTGTGCAAAACGCGCTTCACCCACAATCCGCTTGAAAATCACTCGGCCCGGCGGTCAGACCCTGAGCGAGCCACGGAATCCCCTAGCACCATAGTAAGAATCCGCACCGTTATGATACACGAAGACATTGCCGTAACGGAAATCAGCAAAGATAGCACCGCCAAGTTGTCTAATCTCAGAAGGTGTTTTCACCCAGCTTGATGTTTTCATATCGAAATTCCCAAGCTTCTGCAGCTCACGGTATTGTTCTTCTGTTAACAGCTCAATGCCCATGGCGGCCACCATATTCATAGCGCTGTTTTTCGGCTTATGTTCTTTCCTTGACTCCAGCGCTTTATGGTCATAACATACACTTCTGCGGCCTTTAGGGCTCTCTGCTGAGCAGTCATAAAAAATGTATTCATCCGTCTCTTCATCATACCTAACCACATCGGGTTCACCGCCGGTTGTTTCCATTTCATGGAGTGACCACCATTTTTCAGGATTCGCTTCCAGCTTTGCTTGCACTTTAGCCCATTCCAAACCTGGATGGCGGGTCATATGTTTCTCAAAACGGGCTTTCAATGCTCCGAGCAGTTCTTCACGTTGTTCTGTTGACAATTCTCTTTTTTCATTGGTCATCATGAAACCCCCTCAATTTGTATAACGATTATATTGAATAGGAACCATCGTAATTATACTTCAGTTCATCCCGCCATATACTGGCTCTGGAACAGCAGATCATACGGTTCGTTTCTGTAACGCAGGTTGTCATGCGTATCGAAAGCTGCCACCCTGCCGTCCTTTAGCACCATTACCTTGTCGCAATCCACAATAGTCGATAATCGGTGAGCAATCGAAATCATGGTTTTCCCAGAGGAGAGACTCTTCAGTTCTGTAATGATATCACTCTCATTCTCGTTATCAAGGGCGCTTGTACTTTCGTCAAAAATAATGATGTCCCTGTCCTGTAAAAATGCCCGGGCAATCGATAAACGCTGCCTCTGGCCCCCCGATAGCTTTACTCCCTTTTCTCCGATGATGGTATCGAGTTGATCCTGCAATGTTTCAATGAAGTCATAAATACGCGCTCTGCGGCAGCACCCGATCAATTCCGCATCAGTTGCGCTGGCCTTGGCCAGCAATAAGTTCTCTCTAATTGTCATATTGAAAAGAACGGGTTCCTGCACGACTATACTCACTTTGTCTGAAACACTCTCGCCGCTCACTGTATGGATATCAACACCGCCAATCTGTATAGCACCTGCTTGCGGTTTGATCTGCCCGGTCAACAGCTTCGCGAGGGTAGACTTGCCGCTGCCGCTTTGTCCCACGATGGCCAGATGCTCGCCCTTACTCACCGAGAACGAAATCCCGTCAAGCGCAAATGAATCGTTTCCCTCATACGTAAATCTCAGATTATCAACGGTTAATCCGGTTCCGGCGATTTTCTTATAAGGCCTCTTGTCTGTTTCTACATTTAAGATCCCGATCACTTTCTCGATATTCACCGAATCACTCTTATAATTCATCATGGCATTGCTGATGTTCTCGATGAACCCGAAGAACTGCCCGTAAAAGTTGATAAATACAAGCAGCACGCCAATCTCCGAGTAGCCCTTAATGACAAATACTCCGCCAATGAAATAGATAAACAGCTGGGTAATGAAGTTTTTGGTGAAGAACGAGTAGGTAATCCCCAGATGCATATAGAGCTGGTTCAGAAACCAAATAGGCCTGATCTTCTTGTAGTGTCCGTTTAATTCAGCAAGTTGCGCGTCTTCCAGGTTGTTGGTCTTGATATCTTTCCAGTTTTGAAAATTGGCATGTAAAAAGCTTTCATATTGGATTTGCAGCTTCCAGAGCTCTTCACCAGTGCTCTTCGCTTTCCCTCCCAGAACATTAACCGTAACCAAAGAAACCGGAACAAAAATAAAGCTGAGCAGCGCAATCCGCCAGTCGTAGCACATTAAAATAACGGCAAGCGCAATAGCGTAAACGACAGCGTAGATAAAGTCCAATACATGGGTCGTAAAAAACTTCCCGGCAACCGCGGAATCGTTCTCAATCCGGCTTTTCACGTCGCCAATGCTATATTTGCTGTACACTTCAGTATCAAGACTTATATACTTCTTTAGCAATTTGTTCTTGATTCGCAGGTCGAATTTCAGGATTAACTGGTTGGAGAACCGCTTGGAGGCGGCAATTCCGATGGTCGTAAGCACGAAAACAGCCAAGTATCCTGCGATGACAGGCCAAAGCTCATGTAACCTCTCATCCACGAGGACATGGTTAACCAAAAACGAATACAAGAACAAAGGGATCAGCCCGAATATTAAGCTCCACAGCTTGAACAGGCCGAGCGCAAGGAGCGGCTTGTGAATACCGTCTATATCCCGGGTTAAGGCCTTGAAGGTTTCTATTCGTGTCATACCGCTTCACCTCCTGCAAACTGTTCGCTGAATAAGTCTATATACGTTTTGTTGCTTGTAATCAGTACATCGTGGGTGTCGTAGCCTTCGACAATACCGTCTGCTAACACAGCGATTTTATCACAGCTCTTAATCGTGGAAAAACGGTGGGCGATGATAATTAGCGTCCGTTCCTTCGACAGTTCACCAAGCATGCTCCGGATCAGCACTTCGTTCCGGCTGTCGAGGGACGAGGTCGCTTCGTCGAAGACCAGAATCTTAGGATTCTTGACCAATATTCTCGCGATAGCCAGCCGCTGCTTCTGCCCGCCGGATAATTCCTGCCCGCCCGTCCCAAGCAGCGTGTCCAGTCCGTCAGGAAGTGCCTGGACAACCTCATACAGGGCTGCTTTCTTAATGGCCTCCATCAAAGCGTCATCCTTATCCTTGCAGTTTGTGAAGGAAAGATTGTAGCGCAGGGTCTGATCATAGAGGATCGTCTCCTGATGGACAATCCCCACCTGGCTCCGCAGGCTATGCAGGTTATACTCCTTAACATTCGTTCCGTCGATCAGAAGCTCGCCGCTGTCCACGTTGTACAGGTTGTAGAGCAGGTTCCCCATCGTTGTTTTACCCGCGCCGCTCCTTCCGACAATACCGATTGTGCTTCCTGCCTCAATACGGAGATTGAATCCGTTCAGAACCGGTCTGTCTCCGGTGTACCCAAAGGTCACATTGTTAAATTCAATCCTGCCCTCTTGGATGGTCTTCGGAGGCTGGTTCTCCCGGTAATCCTCTTCCTCTTCATTCAGAATATCCACGACACGCTGCAAGGAGACCGACTGCCCCCAGACATCGGCAATTTTGCTGTTGATCGAGCTGAAATAGTTCACAGCCATAGTGAAATAGCTTACGGCGGCTACAAAAACGCCAAGCTGCATTTGGCCTTTTGCAATGAAATAAGCGCAGATCGTAAATATCAGCAGTTGTGCAATCAGCGTGATGAACGAATTCACCCGCTCTGTTGTCACTTCGATTTTTCCGTTGTCCACGTTCATTTTATGGATCGAGGTCGTTTTTCTTAAATAGGTGCTGGTTACTTTCCGGCCTGCATTAAGGATTCGGATCTCCTGCAGGTTCTTCACGATCTCAAATAAATAAGAGGATAGCTTGCCCTGTTCGGCTGCAATATCCTTGTTGACCTTTTGCGCCCGGGTCTTGAAATATTTGGAGGCGAAGAACACAGCGGGAACCAGAACGACCGTAAAAGCCCCCAGAAATATATTGTAGTAAAACATGAAACCGACAGCGAACAGGATATGCAGAAAGTTGGAATACCCCCACAGTCCGCTCCAGAAGACGAGATTCATAACATCCGTGGCGTCGTGGTTCATCCGGCTAATCATATCCCCGCTGTACATCCCGGAGAGGTCCTTCCCCTTCTTATGTAAGATCTTGTTGAACAGAGCCCGGCGGATATCAAACACAAACCCCGTCATCATCTGCGAGGAAATGAGATTATTTAACGTCGCAACCACAAACTGATTGAACAAGAGGATTCCCGCATAGATCAGGCACAGATTCATAAAGGCGCTCATGTCTTTATCATAAAAAGCGACATTAATCAGCTTCCCGCCCAGGAATGGGTACATCAGATTGACCATCGTCATCAATGTGGTGATCACAAACCCAAATAAGAATACCCATTTATGCATCCGTATAAATTTGGTGACCCATTGCCTTGTAGTCATCAACTCCCGCAACCCCCTTCCATATATTCACAAAAGGAATTGTAGCACAAACGTTCGCTTGGGAGAGTGATGATTTTATGACTTCTGATTGTTACATATTTATGGCGCAAAAAAAAAGACACGAATGGGTTCGTGTCTCTTGTCTGCGATAATTACAACAGCTTACCCCAATACTGCCGGGCAATCTCTTGTCCTTGTCTAATCTTCGCCCACTGCTCATCTTCCGTTAATTCATTGCCGCCATCGCAGGAGGCAAACCCGCATTGATGAGACAGTAATAACCGGTCCTTATCAATAATTTTCGATGCTTCATCCAGCATTTGAACTACACGCGCTTCATCGTCAAGCGTTCTGGTCTTGGAAGACAATAGTCCAAGTACAATCTCCGTCTCCGGCTTATCCTTGAACACTGCAAGCGCCTCAAGGGAGCCCGCACGGTCATCATCCCATTCCAGGAAAAAGCGGTCGTACTTCAGCTGCTTCAGGAACAGATTCGCAATCTTGGCATAGGAGCCGCCGCCCATATTACGGGAATCATAGTTGCCCCGGCAGTTATGCGTCCACATTAGGAGGCCTAAGCTATGACCGTAATCAATGACGGTATTGTTAATGTCAATAAATGCTGCAGCCAACGCCTGTACTTCCGCTTGATTGATATTCTCGCCGGTATAGGGAGAGTTCGGGTTATCATCGGCAAATAGTTCCCACAAGCAATCGTCGAATTGCAGAATACGTCCCCCGGCAGCAGCGAATTCCCCTACAAAATCCTTATAAGCCTTAACCAGACCGTCTTTCAGCTCATGTCTGTCCTTATACACAGCTTCTGTGCCGCCAATGTTATCCGACCAGGATAATTCACCATAAATATGGGATGGCGAAGGTACG
Organism: Paenibacillus sp. P46E; assembly: GCF_001909095.1. Classification (NCBI taxonomy): domain Bacteria; kingdom Bacillati; phylum Bacillota; class Bacilli; order Caryophanales; family Paenibacillaceae; genus Paenibacillus; species Paenibacillus sp. P46E. The sequence goes on along the minus strand of NZ_LVYZ01000083.1, from coordinate 10,231 downwards.
CATAGCTTGGTCTCCCGGTCGCCGGCAAGAGCCTGAAGCTTCTTATAGGCTTGAATGAAATGATGGTCCTTTCCACCCAATTCACCTGTAATGCGCAGACCAATATCTTTTCTCGTCTCATATTTGGAAGTTCCATCTGTATCTCTGAAGAAATATCCATGATCCGCAATGTAGCGGTCAATCCCCTGGAAGCCCCAGACAAAGTCCAGATGCCACATCGATTTGGAATATTCGCCATCCGTAAGTATGGTCAGGCCATTCTCACTTTCTTGTTCAACTACAGCCTGAATTGCCTCAGCCTCACACTGCTCATACCCCTGGAAGTCCTGGTAAAAAGGATACCGGATATCATCCCGGTGTTCGATCTGCCCTTTATATTCTAATAAATCCGCCGGACGCAGCAGGCTGCCTACGATTTGAAATCTATTGCACATGAATACTCCTCCTCCATCTAATACATCTCTTGCTCTAATGCATTGATTCTAGCATGGAGGGTTATCCACTAAGTAACACTTAAAAGTGATATCTGGTTATAGGGAAAAGGTATAGGGAGGCAGATTAAATGCCGAAAAACTCTACCGCCGTTTCTTTCGACCATTAAACATTCGTATTTATACGCCTCCCGTTTAGCTTAAAGCAATTTCAAGCTATAGCTTTACTCCGAAGCCTAACTGACCATACTGGTTATTATTACCGCTTACCCACAATTTCCCGTTGGATGCCCAGTACATGTTGCCATTGCTCGTTTCGATCAATGTCACATTTTTGTACGAGTTTTGTCCTTCCTTCGTTGTCGAGAACGCCACGGTTCCTGCATTATAACCCATGAAAAGCATCTCGTTCTTATCCGTTAGAACCAAGGCACCCTCATCGCCAGCAGAAATCGTTTTGTATACCAGGTCTTCATTGGGATAAGAATACCCGTCCTTTTTAATACGGATCGGACCTTTATTAATTATGGTAGGCTTAGACATGTATTGTGTGACATTGAAGCCAAGCTGGCGCGAACCATTGCTCCCCCATGCCCACAAGTTCCCCTTATTATCCAGAGCAAGCAGGTAAGGATTGTTATCCCCCGCGGAGTCGATCTGCTTTATATTCTTGAATCCCTCGATCTGACTTACCGTGTTTTCCTTATCTACAATCTTTGTTTGCCAGTACCACACCGTTCCGTCCTTCTTCACAGCGTAAGCTCGTAATAAATCCCCGATGGCAATATCGGTTACATCGCTGATCGGCAGTTTTCGAACATGATTTTTGAGCAGTAGCACTCCAGGACCGTAGGCCCCACCTAATTGGTACACATTCCCTTCATTTGTCAGCAACACAACGCCTTGACTATATACTTTCATCGATCTGATTGCTTCAGGCACGAGTGTAATCTTCTGGGGCGTTCCCGTTTTCGTTTTGACTCCCAAATAGTTCAGATCGCCCCAGCCATATAACTCGCCCTGCTTGGTCAAATAGAGCGAGAATCGTTCGCCTGCTTCCACCTGCCTTACATTGGACAGCATACCAATCTTAGTTACCGGAAGTACCGGGTAGCTGCTATTATTAATTTCATTATGTAAATTGTTTCCCCAACCATACAAGCTTCCATCGGCCGTCAAAGCAATAACGTGAGTATCGCTTGCTGCCACTGATACCGGATTCGTCACTTGCTTGATCAGCTCAGCTTCGAATATAACTGGAGCACCCTTCCCCACGCCGTATAAGGAATAATCAATATTTTTTATTGGCGGAATGTATCCATCCTTAAATTTATCATAGGGTCCTTCTTTAGGAATGTCAGGGTCTTCGTAGTAGACGCTCATATCTATGTTCGGTACATCCAACGGATATTTAGGCGAAATGCTTGATTCCCTGCCTTGCTCATTGTAAACGGAGATCGTAATCGTGCTCTCTTGAACCTGCGCCGCATCGATCGGTGTCGTCGTGACACTGAAATAACCGTTGGTATTCGTGGATACAACCTGTTCGAACAATGTAACACTTTTAGATTCCTTATTCTTGCCGATGATTACGAAACCTCGTGTACTGACTTTCAAACGGACCGTCGCGTTTTTGGAATTATCAGCAACCCCCTCAATGAAAATGGTGCCATCCGGATTTGGCGTGTACCGGTAGTCCACGAAAGGCCTTTCCTCAGCATGCGTTACAGGTGCCTGACCAAGCGTTAACGAAGACATTATCAACGTCAGAACGAGGAGTGCGCCCAACATCTTTCTGATCTGCAAAATGACCCCTTCCTTCTTCCATGAAGTTAAATGTTACATTGATAAATATATCGCATTGAGGACATCATTTGAACAAAGCTATCTCTTTTCCCCTGAAATCACATATTCCTTACCTCCACAACCTTCCCCAAATCCACATACTGCTCATGATCCAGCTTCACCTGCACTCTACCCTTGCGGCGCTTCTCCCGCCATTCGCGAATATCTTCTTCCGTCTCTAAACGAAGCTCGGCAATCTCCAAAGCCCGGTCCAGGATGTACTTGCTGGTATAGAGCACGGTATAGATCCCTTGCCCTCCAAGTACGATAGGAGCAGCCAACCGCTTCCATTCCTCAACCGCAAATCGCACATACAGCTCTTCTTCTGTACCCGGACGACAAGGGACTTCCTGGATCTCCTTACGCCGCAGCACCTTCCAATCCGCTACTTTCCCTACCCAGTGAATCCCCGTTTTTGCAGGATCATTGAACTTTTTTCTGGATTGGCACATTGCCACGTATTCGATTTGAGTGAGTATCTTAACATCCGCAAGGTTCCTCAACGGCACATGGTAAAAAGAATGCCGCCTCGCCACCTCAACTTGTTCAGGGCCTTTAACCGAACCGACCAGCACATTTTTGCCCGCAAGCTGATTGGCATAGTATTCCCTCGTCCCCCGTGGACGTGTGGAGCGTTCGTAAGCTTTTTCCGGACTATCCTGAATAATCTCATCCAAGAATTGCTCTACAAGGCTTGTGGAATTCGGCAGGAACGGCAAGGCGCCAATATTCAATAGCTCAATGCTTTTGTAAAAATGGTGGCTCTTATACCTCTCTTCATCAGAGTACGGGAATAACACATACGCGCCAAACATGCTTCGCTCATATTCTCCTGAGCCCTTTTCCTGATACACAATCGCGTCCCGATACCGATGCATCGTGTTGATGTCCTCCTCCTCAGGTCCAGGCTGTCTATATTTCTCATGATAGGAAGTACCCTCATAAGCCGGATTCAAGCGGTATTTGGCATCAAATACATACTTATACTCTTTGACTCTGCCCGCATCCTTCTTCTTCAGTGTCAGTACATTATCCGGCCGCTGACTGAGCGTCGGGGTCTTATCCGAGCCGGGAATTGTATTATAGTACAAGATGAACTGCTCCCCATTGACTGGATTCTCGTAGACCATCTTAGCGCTCTGCGTGCGATCTAGCGTAACAAAGATGCCGTTCCGATTCACCTTGATAATATCCTGCTTCACCAGCTTATACTTCTGCCCGAGGAGCTGATTCAGCTTGAGGAAGCACCAATATTCATAGAGCTGAGCAACATCCTTCATCGATAAGCGGAACAGGTCGCCTTGGATAGACAGACCTTTCAGCAGCATCAGATAGCAGCGATAGACCTCACGGTATCCAGGGGCCATCTGCAGCACAAGCGTAACAGACATCTGCTTCAGCACTCCTGCTTCACGCAAGAAATCCATCTTGAGCACTCGCTCCAGCTGGGTGAGCATGGCATCTAACCTTTTGATCAGTAATGGATCTGGGGTTCGGTTATTCAACTTCCAGCGACCCTTGAGCTCCTTCAGCTTCCCATGAATACGTTCCAGCATCCAGCGGATGAACCGGTTCTCATTCGTATCAAAGGCGAGCCGTTTACGCGTCTCTATTAAATGTGTGGCTGTGTAGTTCCGATTGCCGATGGTTATGAAGCCATGTCTCGTATCTTCTCTCAACCGTTCAGGATGCTTCGTGAGCTCACGGATGTTCTCTCTTCCTGCCCTTTTGACCCGATTGGCATCCATCAGCCTCTGATCCTGGAGCAGCGCGTAATTGGGATTCTTGTTAATCCGCTCGACGGCATCCAAGAGCTGTCTAAAGACATGCTGTAGTATGGTGAAGAACTCCGTCAGGCTCTGATGCTGCGTCTCCCGCAGGCCTGTGAGTTGGTAGGTCCGGCGCAGGAAATCAAACGCCAAATTATAAATCTGCGCGTTCACTTCATTGAGGATATTCTGGTAATCCAGCTTGTAATCCATCTTCGAGGGGAAAATCTCCATCTCTACCCGCAGTATAGTCTGTCCCTTACTTCGGACCTCCCACTCCGTCAGCCCAACCTCATTCCCGAAGTTCAGAACACCCGCAAGAATAGATTCGCCTAGAGGCTTAACCGCCTGCCGCAGCAGCACATTCTCATGGTAAAAGGAAAGGCTCTCCGAGCTCTTGTTCTGGATAACTAGTTCATACGATTGTGTCTCATAAAAGCAAGGAAAAACAGCCGCCCCCGGCTGCCACTCCACCATCCCGCCCCTCTCAGGTGAAAAGACCTTAATCTGCACATTACCCAGCCGTTCGGAGCAATCAAGCCCAAGCTGCGCATTCACCCACTCCTGACTAGAAGAACGATGAAGCTGCAAGGTCTCTACCGTAGGATGATAAGGCCTTCCTTGGAGAAAAAGCGTAAAAAGCTCCGTTTCTACACGGAGCAACTCGGCCGTCCCATTAAGAGAGCCAGAATGAGGTGAATCCATCTTCCTCCAGCCTCCTGAGCATAAAAGCCAATTTACGAGCACTTTGCGGATGTTTGGCCGCAGGCGGAGTTTGGCCAGCAGCCCATTTCATATAGAGCGGAGTAGCATCCTCCATGAGATCATCAATATTAACCGTCACGCCAGCTCCACTACCAATAGCACCCTTGATCAAGTTCAACAGGACTCGACGAACCGAGGAATGGCTTCCTTGGATGCGTGGCAGTATCTTTTGCAGCAGTTGCCAGTCAAAAGCCTCTTCCTCACTCATCAGCTTGTACCGATTGTTATAAATCATATAGAAGCAAATCGCATCCCGCACCCGAAAGCCCACATTAGCATGAATATCCTCTAGCAAGGCATTGATCTTAACCAATCTCTCAGTCGTCCGGACCACGAGCTCTTTGTTGACATCATAGGCATCCACTAGCTGCAAGTAATCGGAGCGCAGGAAAAGATGATTCAGTTCGGCAACATCAGGACTATCACTAGCCTCTACCTGCTCACTCAAATCCGGATACTGCTGTAGATTGATGTAATTGAACTCTAAGGTGCTTGCACGGTCGAGTACTTTTTTGCTAAAAGGATGTGTGGTCTCGTCCATATTCACCGTCCCGATCAAGAACACATTCTCCGGGATGCCAAGACCACCATACTCCTCTTGATCCTCGGGTGTACCGAGCAGGGTTGGAGCGATAAGGTCCTGCGTTGTAATCCTTCCCTCCCGCCACTCCTGTGTTTCCAGCACACTTAACAGATCACTGAAATAATGCTCCACCCGTGCCAAATTCATCTCATCCAGGCAGATAAAATAAGGCTTATGCTGATTCTCCAGCTTCCGCGCCTCCACGAACACCTTCGTAATCGGACCCGGCTGGAACCTCCCCGAAAGGTCCTTGTACCCCAGCAGATCCGCAGGATCGCTCCAATCCGGCCGGACTGGGATCAAGGTAAACTGACCGTTATCCCGTGTTGCCCCAAGCGCCTCCGCAAACAACTTCACCAGCCGAGTCTTCCCCGTACCCGATATGCCCGCCAGGATGACAAAAGGCTTAGCCTTTAGTGAGAGGTAATAGTTCTCAATCAGATGCTCAGGGAAGAAGAAGCCTTGGCGACGGATGTGGGATTGGATTTGGTGGAGGAATGTGGGAATCGTAGAATCTGACGGCGGTAACATAGGAATCACCTCATGCGGGCTCTCCATATTGGAGGCAGCCTCATCTTGATCTAGAATGCTAAAACCAGGCCAATTCACCTCTGCCGTAAGCGACTGAAGCACTTGAAGGCCTTGTCTCGAAAAGCGGAACAAATACCCTTGATTCACTCCGCCTCCAGAATGAAGCGGTCCTTGGTTTATGTTCAATTGCATGATTTGCTGATTAAACTGTTGTAGCATAATAGAAGGAATGAGCTCCACATACTCCGTTCGAACCAATCGTCCTTCCTCTTGCCAGCTCGTATTGGCCATGGAGCCTGGTTTAGGTGCTTCTACCGCCGCAACCGTTACCTGGCTCACATAACGAATAGCTTTATTTGAGTAATGAAGAATGATATCACCTTGTTTAACTTCCTTCATCGTCTCCCAATGATATAGCTTTCGGCCTTGCGTATTCAGTAGGGGCGCCCACAGAATCCCCTCTTCCTTCTCTGCTTGAATAGTGGTTCCCTGATTGACCCACCATACATTAGGCTTCGACTTATACGTTATAAACTCTAAACGGTATTCAAAAGGAACACCTGTCGCGAAGAAATCTATGTACTCTGCTTGATCTTCAGGAACGACTACCTGGGGTCTTTTTGCATCATCTGTTTTTAGATTTTCTCTTTCTTGCATGATATAGGAGTAAGAATGAGCGAAATTTCCAATTAGAAAATCCTTCAACGTTTGGTTTCCGTTATAGCGGAGTTGAAGAGCTTCCCGACTAGCAGATACTTGATCGATTTTAATTAATGTAGCTTCATAGTTTCGATTATCATAGATAAGCTTAACCTTTAGTCCTTCACCTAGGTTAGGCTGTTGACCTTGATTGGCTTCCAAAAAATCCGGATGAAATTCAACTGGAATATGAGTACCATCACGAAAGATCGAAAAGTCCACTTTTTTGCGTCCGATTAGGTCAGGGATCTCTGTATCCTTCCACCAGCTTCGTAGTTGTTTGATCATTTCTGTTAACTCCCTTAGTCCAATGATAGGTAACTTATAGGTGCTTCTTGGTCTTTTGATTTATTCTCTGTACATGAAGCTTGCGAACCTCGGCATCCGTGATATTAGCCTGAACCAACTGATCGTATATCGTTTGGACCTGCACTGCGGAAATAGGAGATTCTGGAGTTCCCGTCTTCAAGCTGATCAGCTTTCTAGAGATAAACTCACTTAGTTCCACATCATAGATAACCAGTTCGTCCGAATGAATCTTCCGAAGTTCAGGATCAATACTGAACCGGCATCTCATCGTGAATGAAACCATAGAGACAAACTTCACTGCCGCTACACCTTTTATCAGACTCTCGATGGCCTTGATATGTCCATAGTTTTGCTTCAGTGGGTTATACATCTTGTAACGGTTACTGACAGACCATTGCTGATCCGTTCGTCCACCTTTAATCTCACCATTGTAGTTCTTCGTCTCAATGACAAATAAGCAATACGGGGAAACAACAACATGATCAATCTGGGCGTAACCTGTTCGAGATTTGGGATTAGGGAGTAATAAATCACTTAACGATTTACACTCCTTAGGTAACTGGTCAAGTTGGATATTGATTTTATGCTCACCTAACTCCCCAATTCTTGTGGAGGCAACCTTCTGCTTCGGCTTGGGAGTTGGTGCCTTACGCACAGCCTGGGGCGGCTTAGTGTCGGGTTTCTTGAAAAGAGACAATAGCGATTTAAACATAGCAAAACCTCGTATCATCTGGATTACAATATGTATGGTAATTCGACAATATGGTAATGTATCCCTTCCAAACATATACATAAGAAAAAAGACTGTCTCATGGACAGTCCCAACATAAGTAAGCGAATGCTTTTTGATTGTGGCCTAATCCGAGAAAACAGAAGGAGCAGCAAATACATTAGCAAGCTGCATTCCATCCTTGAGCCCTTGTAGATATAGACGTTCATAAAGAACGGATTGCTTTAAAGAAAGCTTATCTTCCCAATACTCAAACTCTGGCTTACGTGCAATATCCATGGAGGCAAACAACGCTTGAAAAGCTTTGCGCTCTTCTTCAAAAGCTTGTCTAGGCTCGGATTGATGTTCAATCAGTGCGCTCACCTCATCCAGCCGACCTTGAATCATCTGTAGAAACCATGCTGGAAAGCCCACACCATCCCCTCCAAGACAGAAGTTCACACGAAATGACGCTGCATGTCCGCTTTTTTCTTGATATATCCGATTAATGAGTTCGTCCACCTTACGACTCTGAACCTGAACCGCTTCGTTGCTGCTTAGCGGAATTCCTTGGTCCAGTGATTTCTGCCCGAGTTCATTCAGCTTGCGTTTTTCTTCCTCATATTTGTGCATCAGATGTTGCATTGCACCCCCGCCTTCCTGGAAAAGCTATATCTGTAGACGATGTACAGAAATTTTAATGCGTTTATCGGTTTATTTTATTTTAATTCGATATTCGCATTAAAACAATACCTGCCTCGCATACAATTTGGTTAATATTGTGAGGTGAAGCCGAAATGAAGCATCGCAAAGAGCCCCCAGGTGACAAAAACATCATCGGGACCCGAGTTGTAGCTATTCGAAAAGCTAAACGAATGAAGCAAAAGGATTTCCTCGCCAGGTTGCAAACCTTTGGCTTAGACATTAGCCCGACCAGTTTGTCGCGCTTGGAGGGTCAATATAGGCTTGTGCAGGATTATGAGGTGGTGGCTATTGCGAAAGCGCTGGAGGTTTCTGTTGGGGCATTGTTGGGAGAAGCTGAGTAAACAGAAGGCGGGAGACACCTCAAAAAACTGCCATACCTTGCCCCGTCCTTCCTCAATCATTCCCTAGATATAAAATCATAAAATTTACATAAATAAAAAAAAATAAAACCTCAAAAAAAAGAAGAAAGTATCCATTTGAGGCTTAATTCAGAACTCCACATTATCCGAAAAACCCAATAAATAAACTATGTAAATTGAATCAACATTTCCCTTTAAACTTACTAATTTGATATTTTAAATGCGTGATATTTTTTCATGAAAATAGGTTATAACTATTCCACAATACGGTTTTTTCCTACCATATTTATCTGTGTTATTATAAATTTTCAGTATTCTAGTAAGCGTATCGTTATTGTTACCGTATAAACCAATGAATTTTTTTGCATGCAAAACAGCATCATTTAATATATCTCTTCTGTTAGAAGGTAAATAGCCTCTATTTAACCCCAATATATCATTTACTTCCATATTGTATTCTTGAACTTTAGACAAAAGCTCGCCTTCACTATAGGTTAACGTTTCTATATGTCCTTTGATTTGGGGGTTGAAATGTAAAGACTGCCCCCCTTTACTTACATCACAATGTTGTTCAGAAATACGTTTCCCTTTAGAAATTTTACAAACAGCAAGCATATTCTCATAATCTAATTCTAATTCTTTATATTCCTCTTGACATTTATAGTGTTCAATTCCAACTTCAGACCACCATCTCTTCTTGTCAGATCCAATATGCCCCATACAGTAAGCACATAAATACCCTTGCTCTTCCAATAATTGATTTTTCAGTGCATCCTTTTCAGTGAAATCTGCATAATTAGCTTTAGCACCATGTGTACGCTTATAATTTCTAAGGACGGTGGGTTCAGAACCTTTTTGAATATGGATCATTTAAATTCCCTCTCAAAGTCTATCATAGTTTTAATTCTAGTAATCTCCAAATCGTTATGTCCCATTTTTTCATCTGCCAATAAATTTATTTGTTGCTCTGCTAAATCTAGTTCACGACGATGTATTAAATCGTAAATTTCACGTAATTCCAAGGAAACTGCATTATTCCTAAAATCTTCGCCTAATATCTCAAATTGCAAAGAGTTAATATCTCGTCCAAAGGTTGACTTATCATTAGAATAAAACTTGCCTTCAGATGCGTAGAACAGATTTTCCTTTTCAATATTTGATAGTACGTTAGCTGAATGAGTTGTTAATAAGACGAGTTGGTTGAAAAACCGTTGCTCTACGATATCCTTCACTAAAGATTTCTGCCAGCTTGGATGTAAAAAAGCATCTGGCTCATCAAGAAGAATCACTGAATTTTTATCGCTTAAAACACTAAATACTAGTTTAAGTATTAGTTGCTTCTTCTCACCTTCACTCAAGGACTCTAACATTAAATTATTGTTAAAATGAATGGTTATTTTCTTTATTGTTTTAAAATCTTTTGGAATTGCAGCTTTCATTAAGAACTCAAACACTTCAAAATCATTTATTATATAAGATTCATAATCTTCAGCAGAATAAATAATTGATTTTAATATGTCTCTAAG
>NZ_LVYZ01000082.1:0-21820 GCF_001909095.1 Paenibacillus sp. P46E | reverse complement strand
GCTTGGCGCTTTTTTGCGTTAAATAACGGTTTAAAGTTTATATAAGTGTGAAACAAAACTAATATATTTAAATAAAAGTATTGACTATCTCATCTCCGGACAGCAAAATGTAAGGGTATACATAGGAGGTTGAAGGATGAAAAAAAGAACATTTACTACTTTATTATCACTGTCAATTTTGACGGCATGCAGTAACAGCAACCCTGAATTTAATAATGTTTCTGTACATGATCCCTCTGTAATCAAAGTGGATGATATGTATTATGTCTTTGGCTCCCATCTGGCTTCGGCCAAATCCAAAGATTTGATGAACTGGACGCAGGTGTCTTCTGGTGTTGCCGACGGCAATGTGCTTATTCCCAATGTTACGGAAGAATTAAGTGAAACGCTCAGCTGGGCACAAACGGATACGCTATGGGCACCTGATGTCATTCAGTTGTCTGACGGAAATTTCTATATGTACTATAATGCCTGCAGAGGGGATTCTCCACTGTCGGCAATGGGGATAGCCGTATCCCGCAAGATCGAAGGGCCCTATAAAAATAAGGGGATCATTCTCAAATCAGGTATGGCTGGCACAGGTGATGACGGTGAAATTTATGATGCAACGAAGAAACCTAACGTTGTCGACCCTGATGTGTTTTTTGACGAAAACGGTAAGCTTTGGATGGTATATGGTTCCTATTCCGGCGGGATCTTTATCTTGCAGCTGGATACTAAGTCGGGTATGCCGCTGCCTGATCAGGGTTATGGCAAAAAACTGCTTGGTGGCAACCACGCCCGGATTGAAGGACCTTACATGCTGTACAGTCCTGAAACCGATTATTATTATCTATTCCTTTCTTACGGTGGTCTGGACGCGAAGGGCGGATATAATATCCGCGTTGCCCGCTCCAAGAACCCGGACGGTCCATTTGAAGACTCGGAAGGCAAGGCTATGCTTGATGCGAAGGGTACAGCAGGTGTATTGTTCGATGATCCGGCTTACTCTCCCTATGGAGTGAAGCTGATGGGAAATTTCGAATTCACGAATGCAGGGCTGGATTCGGAGGCAAACCGGCCGGGCTATGTCTCTCCTGGTCACAATTCAGCATATTATGATGCCAAGAGCGGACAATATTTTCTCATTTTTCATACCCGCTTTCCTGGCCGGGGGGAGGAGCATGAGGTTCGTGTACACCAGATGTTTATGAATACCGACGGATGGCCGGTGGTAGCGCCGCACCGATTCAGCGGAGAGAAGATTGGTAAGTACACTGCCGAGGAGATCGGTGGCGGTTATGGATATATTAACCATGGCAAAGAAATCTCAGCGAAAGTTGCCGGCTCGAAACCGATTGAATTAACCGTTGACGGAAAGATTACCGGAGCGGTTGAAGGGACCTGGAAGCTGACGGGAGAACATAATGCTGAACTAATTATTGACAGTGTGACCTACAGGGGAGTTTTCCTCAAGGAGTGGGATGAAGCGGCTGGTAAAAGTGTAATGACGTTTTCTGTGGTCTCGTCTGCCGGCATCTCACTATGGGGAAGCCACGACATACCGGAAGCAGAGGGGAACTAACCGGTAATATAGCCGCTGCGATTGATATAGCTAGAGTTAAGAAGCGCCAGGTGCGGCATGACAAATAAACACCAGCATAAACCTTCAGCCCCTCCTGCGTGCAGGGGAGCTGGAGGTTTTTATGAATTTCAGTATTCGGCTATCGGATCAATCCGTATATTTCCGCAGTACAATTACAGCATTATGACCTCCGAAGCCAAAGGAATTGGAGATTCCGATGTGAAGGTCCGTTGGGCGGGCGGTGTTCGGCACATAATCCAGGTCACAGACTTCATCGGGCTCCTCCAGATTGATGGTGGGTGGGATAAGGCCTTCCTGTATACTCTTAATCAGAGCAATAGCCTCAAGGCCTCCAGCGCCGCCCAGGGCATGCCCTGTCATTGATTTATTTGCCGTCACCGGAATGCGGTAGGCCTGATCGCCGAACAGCTTTTTGATCGCCATTGTTTCTGAACGGTCTCCCACCAGAGTACTGGTGGCATGGGCGCTGATGACATCCACCTCCCCTGGCTCAATACCCGCCTCTTGGAGCGCCAGTTTCATCGCCTGATAGGCTCCAATGCCTTCCGGATGAGTGGCCACCATGTGATAGGCATCCGAACTGGCACCATAGCCGGTCACTTCGCCGTAAATGACGGCATTTCTCTGCAAAGCATGGGATAAGGACTCCAGGATGACAATCCCGCTCCCCTCTCCGATGACAAACCCGTCACGGTTCGCGTCAAAGGGACGGCTTGCTTTGAACGGTTCAACATTATGTGTGGACAACGCAGTTGCATTTCCGAAACTGGCTAGTGATATTTCGTTAATCGCGGCTTCGGCACCTCCTGCAATGACAACATCAGCACCGCCGTAACGGATCAGCCGGAAAGCTTCACCTATGGCTGTATTCCCGATGGAACAGGCTGTTACAGGCGACATAGCAGGTCCAAGTGCCCCCAGCTTAATACTGATCAAGGCTGCGGCCATATTGGAGATCAGCATCGGGATCAGCGTCGGACTGACTCTTTCCGGTCCGCGTGAACGCAGCACATCGGCTTGCTCCATTAAGGTCTGAATACCCCCGACACCTGAGCCTACATATACCCCAAATCGTTCGCGGTCTATCTTGTCCAGCTGAAGCCCGGAATCAGCCCAGGCGTCTTCGGCGGCAGCCAGGGCGAATTGACTGAACCGGTCCATCCTCCGCGCCTCCTTGCGGCCAAACCGGCCCTCAGGATCGAAATCGTGCACAGCACCGGCGATCTTTGTTTTGAAATGTGAAGTATCAAATGTGGTGATGGGAGATATCCCCGACTCACCTGCCGACAAGCGTCTCCAGAACTGCTCAACTGTATTTCCCAGCGGCGAGACCAACCCCATACCGGTAATCACTACGCGCTCCATAATTTATCCCCCTAAAAGTTTTGATAGCATAAGCTCCCAAGAATCACTTCGCAAAACTCGCATCGGAAGCATCACATTGTTTTGATAGCATAAGCTCCCATGAATCTACTCCGTAAAACTCGCATCGGAAGCATCACATTGTTTTGATAGCATAAGCTTCGATAGAGACACTGTGTTATATTTGCAGCCGAAGCATGTTACTGTTTTTGGAATACGTTTATTTTTCCACTTTATTTATCCTATTACAAGTTGTCGTTTATCATAGTATAATTAATACTATTCTAAACATCGTTCAGGAAGAGGCGAATAGATCATGTCTTCGCAGACAAGACTTCAGGCACTATCGGACTTTTTAAAAGCAAGAAGGGCAGCGATATCGCCTGCTTCCGCAGGGCTGCCTCAAGGTACACGCAGAAGGACCCCGGGTCTGCGGAGGGAAGAGGTTGCGCAGTTAGCCGGAGTCAGTAACACCTGGTACACCTGGCTGGAGCAAGGCCGGGATATCAAAGTATCGCCCTCTGTATTGGACTGTATTGCGGCCGCTTTGCAGCTGACCAAAGATGAGCGCAGCTATTTATTTGCCCTGGCACTGGAGAACGGGCCCGGAGCTTCCCTTTATCCGCAGGAGAACATCGCCGAGATCAGTCCTTCATTGCAGAAAATTCTACAGGAGCTGACCACCTGTCCGACCATTATATCCGACCGGCACTGCGGGATTGTGGGTTGGAATGAAGCGGCAGCGCATGTATTTCTCGACTTTACCAAGCTTAAGGCGGAGGAGCGGAATATGATCTCCCTGCTATTTGTCCGGAAGGAATTCAAGCGCCTTGCCGTGAACTGGCAGCAGTTCGTCAGCGGGTATTTATCCATATTCCGGGCTTATTACGGCCAATATGTGGAGGACCGCTGGTATGATGATTTCATTGCGGAGATGAAGCAGCAGTATCCGGAGTTCAATACCCTGTGGGAAGAGAGCCGCGTCAGCTCAGCTCCCGATGTTGTGCTTGAATTCCGTCATGCAAAAGCTGGGAAAATGCTATTTCATCTGACCTCGCTCCAAGTACACGGCAGCACCGATCTGCGCTGCAGTATCTATACGCCGGCAGGGGACTCCAATACAGAAGCTAAGCTCAAGCAGCTGATGGAACAGCATGTCCATGAATAATGATAAAAAATCTTTATGGATTCATAAAAAACTATAAATATGCAATGTAAGGTTTGACGTTTATACTCCTAATATGATGTGTAACTTATGGAATCGGAAAAGGAGCAAAGTATAATGGCAAAAGTGACCGGATTGGAAGGCATTGTGGCAGGAGAAACCGATATTGGACTGGTGGACGGGGAAAAGGGGTACTTAGTATACCGGGGATATTGGGCCAAGGAACTTGCAGTGACGCGCACCTACGAAGAGGTAGCCTATTTGCTGTGGAACGGGCACCTGCCATCTGCGGAAGAGCTGGAACGGCTTAAGAACGACATGGCTGCATCCCGTCAGTTGCCAGGGTATATCCGGCAGATCATTGAACTGATGCCTGCTTCCGTTCCGATGATGCTGGTGCTGCAGAGCACCATTGCTGCGCTTGGAGAGCAGGGGAATACCTCATGGCCCCCTGTACTACCGCAAGCGGTAAGGCTGGCATCCATTCTTCCGACCATTATTGCATATAGATACCGTACGCTGAACGGATTAACCCCACTGGAACCATTATCCGAGCTTGGGCATGCGGCCAATTACTTATACATGCTGACTGGTGAAAAGCCGACCGAGGCGCATGTGCAGGCACTCAGTGCTTACCTGATTCTATGTATGGAGCATGGCATGAACGCTTCAACCTTCGCTGCCCGCGTGGTACTGTCTACCGAGTCGGATATGAATGCTGCAGTCGCCGGGGCAATCGGGGCTATGAAAGGGCCGCTGCATGGCGGTGCTCCGTATGAAGTAATAGCCATGCTCGAGGATATTGGCACCCGGGAACGGGCGGAACCGTGGCTGCGGAAGGCTCTGGAGAGCGGAACTAAGATCATGGGATTCGGACACCGGATCTACAAAACCAAAGACCCGCGTGCAGAAGCACTTCAGATCGCCACACAAGAAATGATCGGCAAAGATCCTTCTTTTGACTTGGCACTTCATGTAGAAGCAACCGCCATACATTTACTTCAAGAATATAAGCCGGGCCGCAGACTATTCACCAATGTGGAGTTTTATGCTGCTGCTATTCTGAAGGCACTGGAGCTTTCACCGGACATTTTTACGCCAACCTTTACAGCAGGAAGAATTATCGGCTGGACCGCCCATATTATGGAGCAGGCTGCCAACAACCGGATTTTTCGTCCACAGTCCGTCTATACCGGACCTATGCCCCAGCACGAATTCTAAAAAAAGCTGCAGATTATTCCTGAGGTTAATCTCTTAGAACATAGCTAGTAAGTAGCAAAACCATCCCTGGCCGACAAGCGGCCGGGGATGGTTTGGGTAGAGGGATGGTCATGAGTGAGAGTATGAGGGGGATACTCTGGCGTTATTTTAGAAATCGGATGTTGCAATTTCAATAGTGCCAAAGACAGCGCCGGCAGCCGTGCTGAGAAGTGCGGCAACCAGAAGTGCTTTGACGGAAAGAGTAAGGCTGTTCAGTGCAGGGATGGTGTAAGTGACAACTGGAGCATTGACCCGGTAAATGACAAGATCCACAGGGAATGCGGAACCGTTGTTTACCGTTACAGCCGCGTTAATGCCACCTGCCAGATTCTCGTAATAGGATTTACCTACAGAGGGTGCCAGGTTGAAGAATTGTTGCGGTAACAAGATAGCCATGGTAACGACCTCCTTTTCATTTGATAGAATATTCTATTCGGTTACTCTATTATTGCTTTGACGAATGACATGGGAGATTAGCACAAAATAATAGCAAGCCTATAATTGGATAAATAGTCCATCCAGGATGGAACATAGCTGCCTGCACTGGTATAGAAGATTGCGGCTAACTAACGTTAGAGATTCAGCAGGTTGAAATATGTTACACTGGAAGTAATTCTGTTAATAGTAAGGAGAATTAAGATGATCAAGCTGGTATCCTGGAATGTGAATGGGTTAAGAGCCTGCGTTAGCAAAGGTTTCATGGATTACTTCAAAGAAACGGGTGCAGATATCTTTTGTGTGCAGGAGACCAAGCTTCAAGCCGGACAAATTCTTCTGGAGCTGGGAGAAGAGTATGAACAGTACTGGAATTACGCAGTGAAGAAGGGGTATTCGGGAACGGCGGTATTCACGAAAATCAAGCCGCTCTCTGTAAGATACGGCATGGAAGAAGATTCAGAGCCCGAGGGCCGGTTGATTACACTGGAATTCGCTGACTTTTACCTGGTGAATGTCTATACTCCTAATGCAAAACGGGATCTGACGAGACTGGATTACCGGATGGAATGGGAGGATCGCTTCCGCAGTTATCTTCAGGAGCTGGACAAGCGTAAGCCGGTGCTGGTGTGCGGAGACATGAATGTTGCCCATCAGGATATCGATTTGAAGAATGCCAAAGCCAACCGCGGAAATTCAGGCTTTACCGATGAAGAGCGGGGAAAGATGACGGTACTCTTGGAGTCGGGATTTATTGATACATTCAGAAACCTTCATCCCGATCAGGAAGGGGCCTACACCTGGTGGTCTTATATGCCGAAGATCAGAGAACGGAATGTAGGCTGGCGCATTGATTACTTTTTGGCGTCTTCACGTCTTGCACCGCAGCTGGAGCTGGCGGGAATGGAGTGCAATATAATGGGCAGCGATCATTGCCCAGTGTTTTTGCAGCTTGATGGTATACAGTCATCCTAATTTTAAATGGATAAAAAATAAGGCCGGACATCCCCAATTAGGATGTCCGGCCCTTTGCAATTCTGTAGTTAACAATGTCCTATGCCAGATAGCCAACGAATTCTGCTTCAAGATCCTCAGGGGACATGGAAAGATTAAATTGTTGATTAAGTACTATAGAAGTATCCTTAACCGACACTTCCATGGTAAGACAGAAAGGAGTTTCTACAAACAGCAGTGTCATCTTAAGCTTGCCCTCCGCAGTCCAGGTAAAGCTGGAAAAGATCAGGTTTTTGCTAGAGTCCAAGATTTGCGCGGAGCTTTCTATCCATTCTCCTCGCCCAAGCTTGATAAGCTGTTTCCCGTACATACCCTGTAATATTAATATCGCCTCTGTCGTGTTGAAAGAAACCGATACGGCTTCCAGTTGTTGTGGATTATCTTCTATTCTGAATACTTTGCCGGTCAAGAACTCCTCAAGGACTGAAGCTTCCTTCTGCCGCCCGGGCTGAAAGCTTAAACGGTCAAGAAGCAGAGCAAGCTCCGCATTTGCAGCAGAACCGGTTGGGGCAACGGATGATTTTGTACTCATCGCAGGCAGCAGAATATTCCATACCCCGTTCATAATACGCTGCATATCACTGCTTCCGCTTGTTATGGCAACCACAGCATCCTGCTCCGGCATTACGATGCAGAACTGGCCAAAAGCGCCGTCTCCACGAAATCCGCCATGCTGGCATTGCCAGAACTGATAGCCATAACCCTGCGACCAGTCGCTGGAGGCTGCTCCCGGACTACCATCATCGTTGCTGATTTGCTTGGAGGTTGCGGCGGAAATCCATTCCGGGGTCAGCAGTTGACGGTTATTCCACACTCCTTGCTGTAAATACAGCTGTCCAAATGCTGCAATATCCTCGGTAGTGATGCTTAACCCAAATCCGCCTAGATTGATCCCCCGGGGACAAGAGCCCCAAGTCGGATGTTGAATACCCAGCGGTACAAACAACCGGGGTTCCAGGTATTCCAGTAAAGTGAGACCGCTTACTTTTTGCAAAATGGCAGAGAGCATATACGAAGCTCCAGTATTGTAGAGGAAATGGGTACCAGGTGTCTTATCGACCGGAAGCCGGAGGAAGGCTTGGACCCAGTTGCCGTCTTCGCTGCTCATCATTGG
The DNA here is from genome assembly GCF_001909095.1 of Paenibacillus sp. P46E. NCBI lineage: Bacteria > Bacillati > Bacillota > Bacilli > Caryophanales > Paenibacillaceae > Paenibacillus > Paenibacillus sp. P46E. Next base: position 13,885 of record NZ_LVYZ01000082.1, on the reverse strand, counting down.
TGGCATGGTATCCTCTGTATGGCCGGTGCCCATCATCAGCAGGTGGCTGATATTCATTTGTGCCAGATTGGGGCTAATGTCTGCCGGGGCATCATTAGGGAAGAAAGCCACAACCTTATCCTCTAGTGACAATAACCCTTCTGCCACCGCCAGGCCAATTGCTGTCGAGGTGAAGCTTTTACTGAGTGAGAACAAAGAGTGCTGCAGCTCTGGCTTGTAAGGCGACCACCAGCCCTCAGCGACTACAGCGCCATGGCGCAGAAGCATAAAGCTATGAAGCCCCAACTGCTGCTCTTCCATGGCTTTTAGAAAAGAAGAGATAGCTGCCGACGGGATTCCCTGTTCTTCCGGCAGGCTTCTTGGCAATTGACTTGTGATTTGCATATTTTCCATAATCATATCTCCCTTGATAGACGTGAATAAGAGCTATACCTACTATATTATACCAATCCTGGACAAGCAAAAAGGAGTCCTGCATGGGACCCCTACCTGTTCATATTATGGAGTCTCACAAGCCTTCCCGGTATCGGCGTGCTGCTGATCAGGCCAGGTGATCCTGTTGCAGGTCCGGCTCAGTTGTTCATATACCAGCACCGGGTTTCGCTTAAATATACGGATTACAAGATGAATAAAGAATATGAAATTCAGGATCATTACTCCGCCATACATAATTCCCATCCATGGACCGGATACACCGGAGAGCCAGGAGGGAGTAAGCAGATGGACATTCACCCCCATTATAATTCCGTACAGGAACAGATATCTTAAGATCAAGCCCCATAACCGGTTACGGTCGTCTTCGCTGCTTATGCGGATGCGGACAACCCATTTGCCAAAGGTCCGCCCACCGGTACAGTAAGGAAGCACTACAAAATAAACCCCTGTCGTGATCCAGTAAGCACCTGGAACCTGGAAGGAATGGAGCAGCAGGAACAGCATGATCCAGATAGGCGCGTCTAACATTGCGGCGATGCCCCTGCGGGTATAAGTGACTCTTTTGGCAGATAAATCTACCCGGGTATCAAGCTGTTCGATTCGTGGCAGCAGAGCGGATATCCAGAGCGCGATCCGGTATCCGGTGATTCCACCTAAAGTATTAGTAAGCAGGTCATCGACATCGAAGATCCGGTATGGATGATCAAAAAAACCGTAAATTCCCGTGATCTGAGTGATCTCAAAAAGCAGTGAAAGCGTAAAGGAGAGCAGAATGCAGACGACCCAGCGTGTGCGGAAATAATAACCCAGGAACATACCAAACGGTACCGTCAGAAATACATTGAATACAGCCTGAAGGAAATCCGGTTGCCGGAGGATCCGGAGGTAAGATAAAGGTTCATCTGCGCTTACGTTGGAATTGCGGACAATATCCTGGATGAACTGAAGCGGTATATGCTGAATCATATTTCCCGTAGGCATGGCATTATGCCTGGACGACGGCATCGGGAGCATAATCAGATAGAAAGCGTTCAGCAAATAGAGCAGCAACAAATAAAGGACAAGTGCCCTAATCTTGTTGATATAGCCGTACCGCCTGTATTGAACCATGAGGAAGGGGAGCGTGAACAGCAGCGCTGCCACAGGAAAAGACATGAATGCATAGGAGATTGGAGATAGATAGGATTGAAACATAAGCCACCTGCCGTAAATAGGATAGTGAAAATTCAGAGAATACCTCTATTGTTAGACGCCGCACCCTGCAGGCATCACTGCATTTCGGGGTGACACTTATTTATTTTGCCCATCCGGCATAGATATGTCAGGAGAGGAGCGTGAATCAATATGGAGAAGAAGGTGCAGCAATATTACAAACTGAAGGCCAAACAGAAAGAGCTGGAGAAGGAACTGGGCGAAATTCGGCAGGATATCCTGGCATTTTGTGCAGAACAGGGGGTTGTGGATTGTGAAATCGGGGGCTATAGAGTGAAGCTGGTCACGCAGAACCGTAAGGAATACGATGATGACAAGCTGTATCAGACGTTATCTGATCCTGAGGTGTGGAGGCTGCTCTCCAAAGCAGACCCGGCAAAAATCGCGAGTCTGGTCAAGTTGAATATCATCGGAGAAGAAAAGATTACCCATACTTATGCGGTTAAGACGGTTACCCTGTTGCAGGTCGATAAGAAATAGATCGGATCATAAATGAGTAGTGTTACAATCATATACTTTTTTCATATTTATCTCACAGAATTCCCGTATCCGATTGTTATTCTAAAGTCACTTCAGAGGAAGAGGTGGTTTAAGATGAATAACAAATGGACAAGAAAAGCAATTGCATTACTGGCAGTGATTAGTGTGGTAGGAGGCTCGACAAGTGCATTTGCGGCAGCAGCACCTGCCAAGGCAGCAGTTACGACAAAGGCAGCAGCACCGATTGTCAAAACAGTTACAACCGCAAAAGTAGCAACACCTGCTGTAAAACACACTGCACTGCCTAAAACGGCTGCAACACCAGCAAAGGCAGTAGCAGCAACCAAATCAACAACATCAACAACCGTAAAAGCACCGGCAAAAACAACAGTGAAAAAAGCATCAACTAAAAAAGCATCAACTAAAAAAGTATCAGCGAAAACTGCAGTGAAAAAAGCATCAGCTAAAAAAGTATCGGCTAAAACTGCTGTGAAAAAAACATCAACTGTAAAAGCACCAGCCAAAACTACAGTGGCAAAAACATCAACCGTAAAAGCACCGGCCAAAACTACAGTAGCAAAAACATCAACAGTAAAAGCACCGGCGAAGACCGCGGTAAAGGCACCGGCGAAAACAACCGTTAAGAAATCATCAGCCGCTACGACTCCGGTAGTTAAATCCAAAAAGAAATAAGGAATCGAATACATCCTACTGAGCTTGTAAGCCAGCTTCATATTCAATCTTCGACAAAGACGGGACCGTACGCAGGTTTCCCGTCTTTTGTCTATTGTGATACGCTGTATGTATATGAGATTAATATAGAAAGGCAGAGTGACTTGACGGTGAGCAAAATAGTAGTAGTAGACGATGACCTTTTCATCTTACAACTGCTCTCTGAGTATTTACGGAAGGAAGCTTATGAGGTAACTTCATTTGCCAGCGGGGCTAATCTGGTGGAATATGTGCGCTCGGATGAACCTGAATGTCTGATCCTGGATATTATGATGCCGGGAATTGACGGACTTTCTCTACTGACTGAAATCCGTTCGTTTACCGAGATCCCCATAATAATGATATCCGCACGGGGAGAAGAAAGTGACCGTATATACGGGCTGGAGCTGGGCTGCAGCGATTTTTTAAGCAAACCATTCAATCCTCGTGAACTGGTAGGCCGGGTTAAGGCTATGCTGCGTCTGTATAAATTAGGGAATGGTTCGTCTGTTGACCCTGCTGCTGCATCCAAAACGGAAAATGTATGCCTTGCCGGAAATCTGGAGATCTTTGCTGATTTTCGCAGGGTCTCTGTGAATAAAACGGAAATAAGCCTGACCTCGCGTGAATTTGAATTGCTTCTATTTCTGGCTTCGCATTTAGAGCGTCCGTTTGACCGGGAACAACTGATCCAGCATGTATGGAATTATGATTTCTTCGGAGATGTCCGGGTTGTGGATGATCTGGTCAAACGAATCCGTAAAAAGCTTGCTGAGCACGGCTCTTCACTACTGATTAATACGGTCTGGGGCTTCGGCTACAAAGCGACCGTGAACAAAATATAGATGCATACTATTAGAGGCAAGATGCTGTTGTCCTTTTTTTTGGCGCTTGTGGTTACAGTCGGAATTACAGTAGCTCTGTTCGTCCGCCTGATTGATGATATTCTGGTGAATCAGGTCAAGGCTCAGCTGCATGGCCAGGCAGAAAAAGCGGAGAAAATATTGCGTAATGGCGATATCTCCGGACTAAACAACACAGAATTCAAATATGTAGTAAAGGGTCTGATGCTGGATGCGGACTATCTTATTCTCGATCCAAATAATAAAATCATCGATGCTAATGACGACAGGGAAGTAGGAAACACCCTGAATTATGCACTTTCCGGGCGGAAGGGTATAGCGGTATTGCACGGCAGAAAGATTCTCTTCACCAAAGAACGTTTGGCCGGCCGGCCTTATTCTATCTTCATCTATGCTCCACTCTCCTCCCTTAGAGCGCTCTACGGTTCCTTGATGCGGACAACACTTCTGGCGATTGGATTCAGTCTCTTAGTGATCCTGGTCATAGGTCTATTGACCGTTTCGAGGGTAGTGCGTCCATTGAATCAGCTGAAGGAAGCAGTAGGCCGCTATGAGCCTTACCGTTCGCAGGATGAAGCCTTTCCGGTAGGAGATACCACTGAAATCGGCGAATTGATTACTACGTTTCAGTCGATGTCTGACCGCATACAACAGCATCAGCGTAATCAGGTTGAGTTCCTGCAGAACGTTTCCCATGAGCTCAGAACACCGCTCATGTCCATACACGGGTTTGTCTTCGCCATCCAGGATCAGGTGGTTACACAAGAGACGGGACTTGAAGTTATTTTAACGCAGTCTGTGCGTTTGATGGATATGGTGGACAAGCTGCTCCAGCTTTCCCGGTTGGAGGCGGTCGATGAACATTGGCCTGCATCAGCTATTGATCTTCGTACAATGGCAGATGAAGCGGCGCTCTTACTCATGCCGGCAGCGAGTGAACGGGCAATTAAGCTCCATGTGGAAGGAGTGGGCCTTCAAGTTGTTGTCGCTGGAGAGCAGCTGTTCCAGGTTCTGGTGAATCTGCTGCAGAATGCTGTAAGACATACTTCGAGCGAAATTTGTGTGCGTATTGATGCGGAATATCCCGGTGCTGTCTGGGCGATACATATTGACGATGACGGCAATGGATTAAGTGAAACAGAGCGGGATGCTGTTTTTCAGCGGTTTTATACCGGATCTAACGGGGTTACCGGACTCGGGTTGGCGATTTGCCGACAGATTGCCACGAATTTAGACGGAGAGTTAGTGTACTCCACATCCCCGCTTGGTGGAGCACGGTTCAGTTTTATTAAACATCTCGGGCGGTTAACCGGAACGGGTGCATAAATGGAATTCGGATTGGACTCGCAACCTCTTGTATTTTACGTTAAAATTGATAGTGAATACGAACCTCCGGCTGCTCCGAGCAGCGGAGATGTTTCGCATAAGGCACAGTAATTTAAGATACGGAGGAAATGAAGCGATGAAGGATTTTGATCGGATGCTGGAGAAATATGCGGACCTGGTGGTTAAGGTCGGAGTGAATATTCAGCCTGGACAAGTGCTGATGATTCATTCGCCGCTGGAAACGGCAGAGCTCACCCGCCTGATTGTAGGCAAGGCGTATGAGGCAGGAGCCAAATATGTGCTTGTGGACTGGGATGACGAGAAGGTAACTCGGATTCGCTACGAGAAGGCCGCAGAGGATTCTTTTGGATATTATCCGCAGTGGCATGCTGATATGCTGGAGGGGTTTGCGGAAGAGGGCGGAGCTATTTTACATATTAAGGTGCCTGATCCGGAATTGTTCCGCGGCATCGATTCCTCCAAAGTATCCATTGCAGTAAAGGCCGCGGCCATAGCGCGCAAGAAATATCAGAACTATACCCGCAATAGCCGAATCAGCTGGTCACTGATCAAAGCGCCAACGAAGGCTTGGGCGGACAAGGTGTTCTCGGATTTGCCGGAAGAACAGCGAGTGGAAGCGATGTGGGAGGCTGTATTCCAGATGAACCGTGTGGGGAGCGAGGATCCGGTAGCCGCTTGGCGCGGGCACATTGCCAACCTCAAGGTATCCCAGGAACGAATGAATGCCAAACGTTACAAAAGCCTGCATTACCGTGCTCCGGGAACGGATCTGCATGTAGAGCTTCCTGAGGGGCATCTCTGGCGCGGCGGTGGCGGTGAGAATGCGGGAGGAGTCTATTTTGTAGCAAATATGCCGACCGAAGAAATATATACCATGCCGCACCGCAAGGGAGTCAACGGCACAGTCTGCAGCACACTTCCGTTAAATCTGAACGGACGGCTTGTGGATGGGATTAAGATTACCTTTACGGACGGAAAAGTTACGGCTTATGATGCAGAATCCGGGCGGGAGCATCTGACCTCTTTGTTAGAAACGGATGAAGGAGCCTCCTATCTGGGGGAAGTGGCACTGGTGCCGCATGATTCCCCTATTTCACGTCTGAATCGAGTATTCTATAACACCGGAATCGATGAGAATGCCTCCTGCCACTTTGCACTCGGCAGTGCATATCCGGTAAATATCGAAGGCGGAACCTCACTGAACAGCGAGGAACTGCTGGAACGGGGAGCCAATGTCAGTTTGACGCATGTTGACTTCATGGTCGGCTCCGCAGAGCTCGATATCGATGGCGAATTGGCCGATGGAACCATTGAACCTGTCTTCCGTAAAGGGAACTGGGTACTATAAAAGGGAAGTGGGACATTTCAATTGTGCAAATATAAGGATTTATATGTTTCATGCCATCAATCATCCTTATATTTCTCGCTGAAACGGTACCGTCCTTTAAAAAAGGACGGCAAAGCCGTTTATACTTGCCGGAGTCGAGGCTGCAAACTCACCTGAAGGTGGGCTTTGCAGCCTTTTTTTGGGGGGCGCCTCGTGGCATTCCCCGGCTGGTCTCGGTACGAACATCCAGGACAGATTGAACCATCCAGTTGCACATGTATCATGGAATGATGTGGAGGCCTATTGCAGATGGGCGGGCAAACGGCTGCCAACAGAGGCGGAATGGGAGCTCGCTGCACGGGGTGCTCTTTCCAGCAAGAGATACCCTTGGGGAGATCAACTTAAGCAGGGGAGCAGAAATCTCTGCAACATTTGGCACGGAGAGTTCCCGAAAGTCCACACGGCACCTGATGGTTACTTCGGCACTTGTCCCGTGGATGCTTATCCTCCCAACGGGTATGGATTGTACAATATGACCGGCAACGTATGGGAATGGTGCTCTGACTGGTTCAGTTCAAGCTATCATCAAATCAGTTCATCCATTAACCCGCAGGGGCCAGCAGTTGGCAAGGCTCGAACGATGAAAGGCGGCTCTTACCTCTGCCACCATTCCTACTACAACCGTTACCGTGTTGCGGCGCGCAGTTCGAACACGCCGGACAGTTCTACAGGTAGTATCGGATTTCGCTGTGCCGTTGATGCTGAATGAGCATTGAACAGGAAATAGTGGTGAAGATTGGTCCCTGAACGAGTAAGGTGTGATTCAGTCTACCTGTTCAGTAAACCCTGATGAGACCTTCTCCCATTCCTCTCTGGAAAATAAAATAATTTGTGATAAAGTGGAGATGTAACAACTCTGGAGGGGGATTTTGGAAAATGAGAGGGTATAAGTTGGGAATTGCAGTAGCTGTGATTGCAGTGGCGCTCCTAGGGAATTTCAGCAAGGCGGAGGCGGCGGGAGCTACGCTGGTTGATTTCGAAGACGGCAATCGTCTGATGAGTGACGGCACAGTCTGGACGCAAGATATGAATGTTGAGGAAACCTTGTTGACAGACTATAACATTGTAGATCTGGATGGGGAGTACGGCTTGACCAAGGATGGACAGCTGGTGAGATTCTCGTTATTTGATGCGAAAGTGGTGAAGGGGACATCAGGTATTGTTCAGATCTCCGGAACCTATTATCTGAAACAGGACGGCACCGTGTGGGATATGGATGGCAAGCAGTTGAAGGAATATTCTGATATCGCCATGATCAATGCCAACCGGCATACGAATATACTGGTAACCTTATCCCGTTCTGGAGAGCTGCGGTGCGCATATGGCTTCCAAGGCCCGATTGACCAGCTGGGCTCCGCTTCAGAGGTTTCGGCGGTTCTGTCCGGCGACCTTAATGAGGCGGCTGTAGTGTTGAAGTCCGGCAAGGTGCTGGTCTATTCCAAATACCAGGCAGACAAGGCCAATCCGGCCAAATATGTGCCTACAATGTTGACGGAGCAGGCGGCGGGCGCGCTGTACAATGACAGTGGAAATCTCTTTGTCCTCCTTCAAGACGGGACAATCGTAGTGAAGAGATCACAAGCGCCCGGCACCTATGAATTGGAGCAGACTGAGTCTCAGCCGGGACATGTCACTGCCTTGGTTACCGAGTGGCGCGGCTCGTTGATCATCAAGCTCCAGGACGGCACACTCCGGAGCTATAGTCCCCAGTCCGGTGAATTGCAGGAGATTTCCGTTCCGGTTATTGAAGATTTGAATCTGCGGATTGAGTCTAAAGAACTGAAGGTTGGCAGCAAAGTATCAGTACAGATTGACGAAATCTGGAGCAATGACACGACGAAGCGCATCCCGCTGTCCGAAGCTGAGCTTGAGATCGAGAAGCCTTATCTGCTGCAAAAGATGCCGGACGGTACGGTAAAAGCCCTTGCGGTGGGCCAGACCAAACTGACAGCCCGCTCCGGTTCGTTCTCCAAAACGATCAGCGTCTCCATCAGCGATACATCGCTGATGGACCAGGGAGCTTACATAGGGGGTACGATGTACCTTCCGGTACAGCCTGTGTTCCATAAGCTGGGTGCCTCCATTCAAACGGATATGGCCGCCAAAACCTTCTCCATCCGGCTTGGCGAACTGCCGATTCAGCTACAGCTGGGCAGTGATACAGCGATCATAAATGGCGAAAAGGTTAAAATGAGCGATAAAGTGCAAACCGTGAACGGAACCGCAATATTTCCGGCATCCCTACTCAAAACCGCACTTGGAGCCGGTCTGGCCTGGGATGGCACTTACCAGAAGATGACGGTTAGTTTCGGGAGCGCGAAACTGACGGTGCAGACCAAACAGACGGCCCAGATCGTCAAAACGAAATCACAAGGTTACCTCACCAAGCTCATTGGGAAAAGCTACTGGGTTAACTTTTTTGATGAGAATTACCGCTTTCAGAAGGTGACGATTGTGGATATTATTCCGAACAATAACGGCTACTTTGCAGCAGCCTTTAAGTTTCCTTCGGGTAAGGTTCTGAACACCCGTAAGATGAGTGGTGATGAATTAATATCTACCCTTGCGGACAGACAAGAGTTCTTCACAGCCGATCCTTACAAGACCTATAAATGGCCGGATGCCATCTGGGCGAAGATCAAGGATGGACGGGTTACAACCGGTATGACCAAGCAACAGGTGGAATTAAGCTGGGGCTCGCCCATCGATGCCTCGGCTATGGAAGGCAGCGGTGTTCGGGTAGAGACCTGGTCGTATGGTAATTTTAATTATGTAACCTTTACGAACGGCGTTGTTACGATGATCTATACCAACTAAGCGGATATAAGCAAGGCTGCAGCTTTACTCAAAGGACACTCTGGATCAGCAGAGTGTCCTTTTTTGCAACATTTTTGGATAACCTACTTGAAATCGCTAACAACAAGTCATATAATAGGGCTATCGAAACGATTCGATTCACGAAATCGATAAACGGGCAACAAACGGAGGGGAAGATCTCCTTTTCGAGGGAAAATGTAGAAAAAGTAGTTTCGGATCTCAAATAATGGGTAAATATGGGCTATGAGGTCTGGAATTCGTACTATGTTTCACAGAAAAACTCGAAATTTTTTTCGAAAATAATCGAAACGTTTCGATGAATGGGCTTTATTCATAGTTTTCGAAGTTTGGCTAACACTAAAATAGGGGTGAAAGAAATGAAGAAAAAGACAGGTTTAGTAGCTACAGCAGTATTGATGAGTTTCTCTTTGGTTGCTGCAGGTTGTGGGAATTCCAATAATTCTGCATCCGGTGATAGCAAAACATTAAAGGTGTGGTTCATGGGTACTGCGGATACCGTAACACCGATTGCCAAAATGTATGAAGAAAAAAATCCCGGTATTAAAGTAGAAGTTCAAGCGATTCCTTGGGATAATGCACATGACAAATTACTGACAGCCGTAGCTTCCAAAAACGGTCCGGACGTAGTCCAAATGGGTACAACCTGGATTCCTGAATTTGCAGCTGCCGGTGCGCTGAAGGATATGGCACCTTATATCGAAAAATACCCAAGCATGAAAGCGGAAAACTTTTTCGATGGTGCCGTTCAAACGACGAAATATGATGACAAGACGGTAGCGATTCCTTTCTACGTTGAAACTCGTGCCATGTTCTACCGCACAGATCTGCTAAGTTCCGTAGGCTATCCGGAAGGTCCTAAGACTTGGGATGAACTGAAGGATGCGAGCAAGAAGCTGGTAGCCAAAGGCGGAGCCGGACATTACGCGTTGCCTATCGAGGCAAAGGATTCCATCTACACTGCAATCTTCGCCTGGCAGAACGGAAGTGAGCTGATTGACAGCAACCGTAAGCCACAGTTCAACCAACCTCCTTATGTGGAAACCATTAATTTTCTAAAGAGCTTCTATGATGAAGGCTTGTCCCCTAAGGGTACAGATCTGGATACGGTAGCTGCATTTAAAGATGGCACTATGGGGATGTTCATCAGCGGCCCGTGGATGATTCAGACAGTTAAGGAAAAAGCACCTGAAATTGACGGAAAATGGGCTGTGACCACGCTGCCGGCCAAGAAAACTAACACCTCCTCTATTGGCGGTGCGGACCTGTCGATCTTCAATTACAGTAAAAACCCTGATGAAGCCGCTAAATTTATCGCTTTCATGGCTGAGCAGGATGCACAGCTGAAATTTTATGAAACTTCCAACTCTATGCCTGCACTCAAGGCTGCTTGGACTAACGATGCGCTGAAAGACCCGATGATCCAAGCCTTCGGTGAACAGCTTAAGAATGCACGTCCTGCTCCAATGGTAAAAGAATATGAAGAGATTGCTAAGGCTGCTATGGCTTCGTTCGAACAGATTACGGTGGGCGGTGCAGATACGCAAACCGAACTCGACAAGTTGAACGCTAAGGCAAATGAACTTCTCGGCAACAAGTAAGTAAGTATTATACTTGCCCGACATACTGCCGGTATCTCCCGATAAGAGGTCCCGGCAGTATGTACGTTCGTTCTTAATTAGGAAGAAAGTGCAAGAAAGCGAAGGGATGTGAGCAATTGTGAGTTCATTTGTGAAGCAATGGAATAAAAATAAATACCCTTATATGTTTATCGCGCCTGCCGTAATCCTGCTGACCTTATTTTCCATTATTCCGATTATTATTGCGCTGGTCATCAGCTTTACCAATATGGATTTGGTTGGACTTGCAGATTATTCGAATATCAGCAGTGCGGGTTTCGACAATTACATTAATATTTTTAAAGACCCGATCTTCCTGAAATCGATGTATAACACACTGATCTATGTAGTTATCGGTGTACCGCTTGTAGTGCTCGCGTCCATGGGAGTGGCTCTGCTGCTTAATTACGGAACAAGCTGGCTGTTCAAAAGCTTCCGTGTCATCTATTACATGCCGTCCATTACCAACATTGTAGCCGTCGCGGTGGTTTGGGGATATCTGTATAACGGCAGTTATGGTCTGTTCAACTACATTCTGTCCATCTTCGGCCTTCCGGCACAGCAATGGCTTCAGGACCCGACTCTTGCGAAACTGTCTCTGATCTTGCTGGCGTTCTGGAAATCCATCGGGCTTAATATGATTATTTTCCTGGCGGCCCTGCAGGGCATTCCCCGTTCCTATTATGAAGCGGCTGAAATTGACGGAGCAACAGGCTGGAAGAAGCTGCGCTTCATTACAGTTCCTCTGCTGGGATTCGCTACTTTCTTTGTGACCATTACGACTTTGATTGGCTGGATTCAATTCTTCGAAGAACCGCTGGTTATGACCAAAGGCGGACCATTGAATGCAACGATGTCGATGGCACTCTTCATTTACAACAACGGCTTCCAGCTTAGTAAGTTTGGCTATGCGGCTGCTGGCTCGTTTGTGCTGTTCATTATTATCATTGTGGTGACGCTCATTCAATTCGCGGTCAAAAAGAAAGAAGTGGAATATTAAGTTTCAGCTTCTGTGCTGCAGCTTAAAGAGGAGGATACTTTCATGGCATTGAAAATGAAACATATGGAAAAAGGCTTGATGATCGCACTGCTCATTATCGGAGGACTGCTGATGATGGTGCCGTTCATCTGGATGATCGGCTCTTCCTTTAAACCTGAGAATGAATTTACTGTGATTCCGCCAACACTCATTCCGAACCACCCGACGTTCTCTAACTACCGGGATTTGTTCGTGAAGATGGACTTTTTAATTTATTTGAAAAATACACTGATCATCGTGCTGTGCTCTTTTGTAGGACTGTTTCTAAACGCGATGGCAGGTTATGCTTTTGCTAAATTTGATTTTCCGGGTAAAAACAAGTTTTTCTATATTATTTTGGCAACGATGATGATCCCCTCACAGGTGACGATGATTCCAACCTATCTGATTATTAACCAGATGCATTTGGTCAATACGATGGCGGGTATTGTGTTGCCTGGTTTGGTCGGTGCTTTTGCGATCTTCCTGTTCCGCCAGTTCATGACGACGATTCCGATGGATTTACTAGAGGCAGCAAGACTGGACGGGGCCGGGGAACTGCGGATCTTTTTCCAGCTGATGGTTCCGATCGTGAAGCCGGTTTTTGCGGTACAAGGTATCCTGACCTTTATTGGAGCCTGGAACAGCTTCCTCTGGCCGCTGATTATTGCCAATGATGAGAGACTGTATACCTTATCGGTAGGTCTGTCATTGCTGAAAGGCCAATATGGTACTGAATTCGGACTGCAAATGGCAGGGGCTGCCTTCATGGTTGTGCCGATTATCATTATATTTATCTTCTTCCAGAAGCATATCATAGAAGGATATACCATCTCCGGCATAAAATAATATAGAGAAGCATATTGCATGTCTCGGGAAGGATGATTGAACAAACATGGCAACAATCAAAGATGTGGCAAAGCTGGCAGGGGTAGCCTTATCGACAGCATCCTATGCCATGAGCGGTGACAGCAAGGTGAGCGCCAAAACCAGGGAAAAGGTGCTTGAAGCCGCAAGACAGCTGAATTATCAGAAAAATGGCTTTGCCATGGATTTGAAAAGAAGCCGCACGAATACTATTGCTCTAATCTTGACGGATTTGTCCGGTCCCTATTATTCGGAGCTGATCCGGAGCATTCAGGATGTGGCCTTGTCCAATTCCTATGATCTAATCGCATGCAGCTCTATGGGCGGGAAGGATTCCACAGCAGTAAGATTTCTTTTGGAAAAAAGAGTGGATGGAGCCATTGTGCTGGCACATAACATTACCGATGAAATTTTGCAGGCTGCCGGAAGCGAAAGGTTTCCCATCATTGTTATGGACCGCCTGATTACCGGTAGTGGTCTCATTAATGTTGTGGTTGACGGAGAGCAGGGAGGCTACTCGGCTACCCGTTATTTGATCGACAAAGGCCATGAGCATATTGCATACATCAGCGGCCCGGCTAATTCTTATGACAATGCGCTGCGTTACCAAGGGTTTCAGCGGGCCATGCGGGAAGCAGGTTTGGAGGAAAAGGCCAAATGGAAGCTAAACGGGGGATTCATCCGTGAAGGCGGATATAAGTCTACCAAAATGATGCTGATGCAAGGAGAACTGCCTACCGCTGTCTTTTATGCGAACGATGAAATGGCTGTCGGAGGAATGAAGGCTCTGGAAGAAGGGGGTATCAAGGTTCCTGATGATATTTCAGTGATCGGCTTTGATGATATCCAGCTGGCCGAGTACATTCAGCCCCCGATGACCACGATCCGGCAGCCCATGTACGAATCCGGATCACTGGCGGGACATCTGCTGTTCCAGATGCTGAATGGTGACACCGTCAATGATTTCTATAAACTCAAGATTGAGCTGGTTGAACGTAAATCGGTCAAACCCCGGAGCTAACTGCCCTGGGGAATGAAAGCGTAGTATATTCGAAATTAAGTGAAACGTTTATGAAATAACGGAAATTAGTTTGTTATAAAACCTTATTAG
>NZ_LVYZ01000081.1:0-23410 GCF_001909095.1 Paenibacillus sp. P46E | reverse complement strand
CTTAGATGTTTCAGTTCCCCTGGTCTGCCTCTACATACCCTATGTATTCAGGTATGAGTAACTGCGAATTACCACAGCTGGGTTTCCCCATTCGGACACCCCCGGATCAAAGCTTGCTTACAGCTCCCCGAGGCAGTTTCGTTGTTCGCCACGTCCTTCGTCGGCTCCTGGCGCCTAGGCATCCTCCGTGTGCTCTTATTAGCTTAACCGCAATTTTCTCCGCAGGAGAAATATTGAACATTGCTGTTCTTTACTTTCCTACCAGATCAATTGTATCAACTAATAACTATTTCAACTTGTTTACACAAGTTTCAGCTAAAAGATGTTCTAAAACGCATTTTCGTTTCGGTATCCAGTTTTCAACCCTTGCGGGTTACCCCACCGACTTCGGGTGTTGTAAACTCTCGTGGTGTGACGGGCGGTGTGTACAAGACCCGGGAACGTATTCACCGCGGCATGCTGATCCGCGATTACTAGCAATTCCGACTTCATGCAGGCGAGTTGCAGCCTGCAATCCGAACTGAGACCGGCTTTGCTGGGATTGGCTCCACCTCGCGGCTTCGCTTCCCGTTGTACCGGCCATTGTAGTACGTGTGTAGCCCAGGTCATAAGGGGCATGATGATTTGACGTCATCCCCACCTTCCTCCGGTTTGTCACCGGCAGTCACTCTAGAGTGCCCAGCCTTACCTGCTGGCAACTAAAGTCAAGGGTTGCGCTCGTTGCGGGACTTAACCCAACATCTCACGACACGAGCTGACGACAACCATGCACCACCTGTCTCAACTTTCCCCGAAGGGCACCTGATGCATCTCTGCTTCGTTAGTTGGATGTCAAGACCTGGTAAGGTTCTTCGCGTTGCTTCGAATTAAACCACATACTCCACTGCTTGTGCGGGTCCCCGTCAATTCCTTTGAGTTTCAGTCTTGCGACCGTACTCCCCAGGCGGAGTGCTTACTGTGTTAACTTCGGCACCAAGGGTATCGAAACCCCTAACACCTAGCACTCATCGTTTACGGCGTGGACTACCAGGGTATCTAATCCTGTTTGCTCCCCACGCTTTCGCGCCTCAGCGTCAGTTACAGCCCAGAAAGTCGCCTTCGCCACTGGTGTTCCTCCACATATCTACGCATTTCACCGCTACACGTGGAATTCCACTTTCCTCTTCTGTACTCAAGCCACCCAGTTTCCAGTGCGACCTCAGGTTGAGCCCAAGGTTTAAACACCAGACTTAAATAGCCGCCTGCGCGCGCTTTACGCCCAATAATTCCGGACAACGCTTGCCCCCTACGTATTACCGCGGCTGCTGGCACGTAGTTAGCCGGGGCTTTCTTCTCAGGTACCGTCACTCCGGTAGCAGTTACTCTACCGGACGTTCTTCCCTGGCAATTTCGCCCATTGCGGAAGATTCCCTACTGCTGCCTCCCGTAGGAGTCTGGGCCGTGTCTCAGTCCCAGTGTGGCCGTTCACCCTCTCAGGTCGGCTACGCATCGTCGCCTTGGTAGGCCGTTACCCCACCAACTAGCTAATGCGCCGCAGGCCCATCCTCTAGTAGCAGATTGCTCCGCCTTTCATCCCTCGCCCAGGAGGGTGAAGGAATTATCCGGTATTAGCTACCGTTTCCGGTAGTTATCCCAGTCTAGAGGGTAGGTTGCCTACGTGTTACTCACCCGTCCGCCGCTAAGCTTCCCCCCGAAGGATAAGCTCCGCTCGACTTGCATGTATTAGGCACGCCGCCAGCGTTCGTCCTGAGCCAGGATCAAACTCTCCAAATTGGTATTTAGAAAGAGCGATTGCTCATTTTGAAACTGACGATTCATTAAATGAATCTAATAAAAATCAACGCGTTCCATTTGTTCAGTTTTCAAAGAACTTGCTCCTAACATCTCAACACTTCGTGTCAAGCGCAGGAATTAGATCATATCATGTTTCTTTGTTTCTTGTCAACTTATTTCTTCTTCGCTCTTTCAATCAGCGTCGATGTCTCATAAGCACAAGAGATAATATATCATGCCGTCCTAATGTTTGCAAGCTTTTTTTATAAATAAATGAGGTGGCGTATAATTCGCATGGATAGGGCAAAAATTGATTTCCATAGTGCAATACTTACGGCTACAATGAAGCTAAATGAAAATCAGCAATAACCAATATACATAACCAGCCCGAAAGGAGATCCAATGAACGACAATTCCATACCAGCCTCCCCACCAGTAATTAATGAAAAGCAGCAACCCCACCTGCAGCAGGCTACCATATACCGTATTTTATTAGCAGTCAGCTTTGTTCATTTATTTAATGACTCCATTCAAGCGCTCATTCCAGCAATGTTTCCTATCCTTAAGAACAATATGTTGCTATCTTACGCTCAAGTGGGATGGATCGCTTTCGCCCTCAATATCACATCTTCTGTGATTCAACCCGTTATCGGCTATGCTGCTGACCGTAAACCACGCCCAATATTGCTTCCGTTAGGGATGTGTTGCACCTTCGCCGGTGTATTTATGCTGGCTTTTGCAGGGAATTATGTATTGGTGATATTTTCAGTGATGCTCGTCGGATTCGGTTCCGCAGCGTTTCACCCGGAAGGCATGCGTGTAGCTCATATGGCTGCGGGACAGCGGAAGGGATTATCACAATCCATCTTTCAGGTTGGCGGCAACGCCGGACAGTCTTTGGGTCCGCTTTTGATGAAATGGGTATTCATTCCTTTCGGGCAGATGGTACCGGAAAATGCTGGATGATGGATACACCTTCCGTAAAAAGTCAGCTGCACGCACTATAGATCCTGCACGCAGCAAAAGTATTTTAACTGCCACGATCATTCTAGTCTTCCTTGTATTTGTCCGTTCCTGGTACGGCGCGTCTATCGGCGGTTACTATGCCTTCTACTTAATGAAGAACTATGGAATGACCATTGATCATGCTCAAATTTATATTTTTATGTACTTGGCTGCCGGTGCGGTTGGTACATTCTTTGGGGGGCCGCTTGCTGACCGCTTTGGACGGCGCAATCTGATCCTGATCTCTATGGTGGGAACTGTCCCTTTTGCACTGGCGCTTCCTTTTGTAAGTCAATCCTGGGCGCTTGTTCTGCTGGTCATCTCCGGTTTCATCCTGTTATCCAGCTTCTCCGTGACCGTAATTTATGCACAAATGCTGTATCCGGGAAATATCGGGACGGTCTCAGGACTGATCACCGGACTTGCTTTTGGACTAGGTGGTATTGGTTCAGTTGTCATTGGTGCGCTCATTGACCGGATCGGTATCGGGACTGTATTTGTAGCTTGTGGGTTCCTGCCTCTACTAGGCCTGCTTGCGCTGCTGCTCCCCGGGGATCAAAAACTGGAGGAATGGGCTTCAGAGTAATAAACAACAAGTTGTGCGTTTCTCATACTATTGTGATGAGTCCATCCTTCTCCCTTATTGAGAATGATGGGCTTTTTGATTGCGCATGGACAAGCCTCCCTAAAGAGAATTATTCATTCACTGAGTTATGCGTTACAATTAGTTAAAAGTTGAATGATTCACCACCGATCACGGGTTAGAGGAGGGACATCATTGAAAAAAGCACTGGCGGGGCTCCGTAAGGGGTATGGCAAAAAGCTTGTTTCCATTCACATGTGGAATGCATGGCTGGTATTGATTCTGGCCGTGAGCGGATTGATGCTGCTTGGCGGTTTCTGGCGGGAGTTGCTTGGTGAGGGTCGGGTGTGGCTGAAGTGGGCTCATATCGCTTTTGGGCTGGTACTCCTTGTTCCGGTCATCTACTATTTGCTGCTTGCAGCCAAGCATTGGAAAAGACTGAACGGGAAAAGTTCGCAAAAAGCCAATGTCGTTTTTGTGATGGCTATGTTGATCGGCTGGATCTTATCCGGGATTGTCCTCTGGCAGTTCGGGCTTGCCGGACCGAGAGCGGCCAATATGGCGCTGTTTATTCATGATCTTCTCACCTGGGTGGGGCTTCCGGTCATTATCTATCACTCCATTACCAGGGTCAAATGGCTGAAAGAGCCCAAGAAGCGCTCCATTGTAGCGGAAATGACACCGGAAAGTGAATCCCTGAATGATAGAGTTAAACAGAAGCCGGCAGCTGTAAACGGACCTCAACCAGTATATACACGGCGGGGTTTTATTAAGGTGGCTGTCGGAGCAGGCCTCGCTATAACGCTCGGTCCAACCTTTGTACGTTGGATCGGCAAATCATTACAGCTCCCTGGAGCTGCCGAATATGCTGCAAGTAATGCCAATGCCCTGATTCCTGATCCTGTGCCGCTGGCGGATTCCGCGCCACCCATTGGAGGCGGAGCAGAAGGCAGCTTTCGGGTCTACACCGTAACTGATATCCCATCCTTCGATAACAGCAATTGGTCTTTTACGATCGATGGCCTGGTTGACAAGAAGTCCACTTGGAATTGGGATGAATTCGTCAAGCTGCAGCGTGAGGTGCAGGTCAGCGATTTTCACTGCGTCACTGGCTGGTCGGTCTATAAAAACACCTGGGAGGGCCTCCCGCTCGCAAAGCTGCTTGACATGGCCGGAGTGCAGGATCAGGCAGTAACGGTAAAATTCTATTCCGGTGATGGTGTCTATACCGATTCGCTGACTCTGGACCAAGCACGGATGAAGGATGTAATGGTTGCTGTGCTGCACGACGGCAAACCTATTCCGAACCAACTTGGAGGACCCGTACGTCTGGTGACTCCGCAAATGTATGCCTATAAATCAGTCAAGTGGCTAAACCGGATTGAGCTCATTGCAGAAGATCATGTCGGCTATTGGGAACAACGCGGATATGATAAGGATGCCTGGTTGCCTAGTGCGAAGCGGGTATAGACCTCTAACGCCCGGAGCCCGTATACGCCTTGTTCATCACGGCGGAAAATAAAGCAGCCGCCATCCCGCTGCCCGCGGTCATAAAGTTATCCTTGTCGGTATGGTCAAACCCCATCCATACAGCGGCTGTCCAAGCAGGGGTGTACCCGACGAACCAAAGGTCCCGGTTGGCCTTGCCGGTGACGCCTGGCAGATCAGCCTGGGTCGTTCCGGTCTTCCCGGCTACCGGGATGTTCATCCGTGCTTTTACACCTGTTCCTTTGTTCACTACGCCACGAAGCATTGCAGTCATGTTCGCGGCAGTGAGCGGTGAGACAACCTGCTTTCTTTTAGGTGCATACCTGTACAACATTTTACCCTGCGTATCTGAAATGCTCCTAATGGTATGGGCATCGTTAAAGGTTCCACCGCTTGCGAATACACTGTATGCCTGTGCCATTTTGAGAGGGGAGACACCGGTATGCAGCCCACCAAGCGCAATTGACAGATTGTTATCTTCCTGCGGCAGCACTATACCGAGCTTGGCTGCGAATGCACGGGCGTTCTCAACCCCCACCTGCTTCAACAGCCAGACTGCCGGAGCATTAATAGATTGCTGTAGTGCCTGACCCATGCTTACCTGCCCCCGGTATATGCCATTATGATTATCAGGGCTGTAACTCCCATATCTCTGTTTCCGGTCAAGGAGAAGACTGTCCGGCATAAATTTCCCGCTCTCAAGCGCCGGACCGTAATCAATTACCGGCTTAAACGCGGAGCCCGGCTGACGTGCATCAATAATTGCCCGATTAATGCTGCCTATGCTTGGATTACGTCCTCCGGTTAACGCCACTACCTCTCCATTATCATGGTTGATTATAACCATGGCTGCCTCCACTTGCTGCGTTTTCCCATCGGAGGGGAAGAAATCAGAATTGCGGAAAGTCTCTTCCAGCGCCAGCTGGGCAACGGGGTTCATTCCCGTCACAATCGTGTAGCCGCCTGTCTGCAGTTCTGTCTCCGTCTTCCCGGTCAGCCGGGAGGCTTCTTTAAGCACGGTATTAATGTAGGAAGCCCCTGTACCAGTAGAATACGCCTTTGTACCCGCTTCAGGCCTAATCTCCTGCTTCGCAGCAGCCACCATTTCCTCATGGGTAATCAATCCCTGCTGCTCCATGATCCGCAGTACAAGCTTTCTCCTCTCCACAGGCCGCTCCCCCGCCGACTCAGGATTGTAAACAGAGGGGCCTTTTGGAATAGCCGCCAAAGCAGCAATTTGCCAGATTTCCAACTCCTTCATATGCGTTTTGCTGAAATAATGCTCGGCTGCCGCCTTCACTCCATATTGTCCTTGGCCCATATAGATTTGGTTAAGGTAGAGCTGCAGTATCTCCTCTTTCGACAGCCGTTTCTCCAAAGCTATAGCAAGGGAAGCTTCATTCAGCTTACGCAACAGATTTTTGTCTCTGTTCAGATATAGATTGCGGGCGAGTTGCTGAGTGATGCTGCTGCCTCCCTCCGAATGGTCCAGATACACCGCATTGTGCAATGCAGCCCGCAGAATCCCTGTATAATCCAGGCCCTGATGACTGTAATAGCGTCGGTCTTCGACCGCCAAAAAGGTCTTAATTAGCAGTTCAGGCATCTCTTCCAGACGGGCCGACATCCTGTATCCTGATTCCGGCAATGGAATTCTGCGCAGCACGGTCCCATCGGAGGCAAGAATTATACTCGATTCCGCCAAATTCAACTTCTCTGGATGACGGTCTAATACAACATCCCCGTATAGATGAACGTAGACTATAAGGGCCACCAGTAATAGGGCACAGGCTACCCCGATGTCAAAAGCAGTATAAAAAATGCGCAGCAGTTTTCGCCTTGCCCTAGCATCCAAACGGCTCATGAGCGGACCATCAGGTTCTCCATGAACCTCTCCATACCCTTTGCCTCGCGTTTTGCCGCCTCTACCTGCAATATCTGAATCCGCTCCCCTTCTTCAGTGGACGCTTCATTCAGCAATCGCATCAACGTTCTTGTTCTTAAAATCATTGCCATAAGCGCTTCATTGCCCAAAACCGGATCAGCCGAATTCTTCAGATTGTAAGCGCAAGGACCTTGGTCCGCTGCTTTTAACGGCCTGTTGATTTTATGTAAATGTTCGGCCAATTGGCCCAGTTCACCACCGCTGACCACCTTCAGCTCCCGGAAGGAACCAAAGGTAGACAATTCTTCGGAGGCCTGCAGCAGACTTTTGAGATCATCGGATATTTTTTGCGACCGAAGCAGAAAGATTACGGTGAAAACCGCCGTAAACATCAGGACGGCGAGTGGTATGCGGCCGATATGATTGATCAGCCAGCGCAGGATGCGGACCCAATAGACCGCGGAAGCTGCAGTGTAGCGTGAATACAGCAATGCAGCCAAGGAGTATACAACAGCAAGAGAAATACCGCTGAGCAGCGCAGTTCCCCCAAAAATGTACAGATAGCCGGAGCGTACCGTTTTGAATCCTTTCAAGTTCTATCCCTCCAGTCACACAGGTGATAATCACCTCATGTCACACAGGATAACGGCTATTTCTTAAGATGCACCCGGCAAAGTTCTGAAGATTTTCTTAAGAAGGGTTCCGAGACAGCGGATACCGTGTGATAAAATCCGTCCGGTACATATCGCTTACAGCCGAGATTACTCCCTGATGACGTTCAACAATACCCTTCGCAATTGCCAAGCCCAGGCCCGAGCCACCGGTGTATTGAGAACGGGAGCGTTCAGCCCGGTAAAAGCGTTCGAAAATATGCGGGAGATCTCTTTCCGCGATCCGTTCACCAAAGTTACTGATCCGCACCACAGCTTCATCGCCCTCTCGGGCCAGACCGATCTCTATCCTTTTACCATCCCGTCCATATCTGATCGCATTCGCAATCAGATTCTCATAGGCGCGCAGCAATTCATAAGGAGCTGCATCGATCCACAAGGATTCAGTCTCATCCACCATCTGGTAGGTCATCCCTGCCCGAGTAAGCTCCGGAACCGCCTCTTCTGCCAACTGGCGCATAAAGGCTTTTAAATCCAGACGTTCTGGTACGAGTGGCAGTCCTCCGTTGTTAACACGTGTATATTCAAACAAATCATCAATGAGTTTTCGCAGTACCTGTGCTTTCTGATAGGCGATGTCTACATAATAGCGCAATTCGGTTTCTTCCCGGCATCGGTCCTGCTCGATATATTCAAGATAGCCGAGTATTGAAGTCAGCGGGGTGCGCAAATCATGGGATACACCTGTAATGAGCTCATTTTTGGCTTCGACAGCCTTGCGTTCTTCCAGAAGGGATTGCTGCAGCCGTTCAGACATGATATTGATGTTCTCGGCCAGCATCCCCAGCTCATCCGCAGTTCTAATCTCAATCCGATGTGATTCTCCAAGCTTTGTAATTTGCTGGATACCGCGCGTGATTTCCTCCAGATATGAGACTATTTTTCGTGTGAAGATAAAAAAGAAGAACAAAAAGCTGAGAATTCCTGCAGCAGTCATCACAGGTACGGAACCAATATGATTAATGACCCATCTCAGTAACTGTGAATACGCCGCCGACGGGGGAGAAGGGTTCAAATAGAGCAGGGCATTCACCAACCGGTATCCACCCAGCAGTAGAATAGCACCAGATAAAACGCTCAACATAAATGCCCAGATAAATTTCCAACGGATTGTACTTATATATTTCGCATTCAACGTCTCTCACCTCAAGCTTTCAGGACGGCCCGTCCAGTTTGTATCCGATCCCCCACACGGTTTGTATGTAACGAGGGTGCTTAGGATCCAGTTCAATTTTTTCACGGATATTACGAATATGCACCATCACTGTATTGCCGCCATCCAGAAATGGATCAGGCCAGATATTCGTATAAATCTGCTCCATACTGAGCACCTGCCCTTGATGCTTTGCCAGGAGTTCCAATATAGAAAATTCCCGGGGTGTCAGCTTCACCTTCCGGTTATCTACACTGACTTCATGCTTAGCAATATCTATAACCAAATCTTCGAAAATGAGTTCATTCTCGCTGCCCCTTGCCGGAGCATCCTTGTTGAATCGATGGTAGCGGCGTAATTGTGATTTAGCCCGTGCCACGATCTCCAGCGGATTGAACGGCTTTCCGACATAATCATCAGCCCCTATGCTCAGCCCGAGAATTTTGTCCATATCCGTATTTTTGGCAGAGAGCATAATAATCGGCATGTTCTTCTCCTCCCGGATTTTCATACAAGCCGCAATTCCGTCCAATCTGGGCATCATTACATCCATAATAACTAGATCTACTGTTTCTTCTCTGAGATGTTTCAGTGCCTCCACTCCGTCAAAGGCTTTAAGCAGCCGGTATCCCTCATTCCGGAAATAAATGTCAAGCAGCTCTACAATTTCTTTCTCATCATCCACAAGCAGGATCGTTTCTTGTATCACAGGCAAGTATCCTTTCTAATCCATAAATAGCCTTTTCTCTATTTTATATTATAAACGGATATGGCAAAAAGCCCTGTATTCGATGTTATCGAACCAGGACTTTGTGAATGCATCTGTTCTGTTGTCTGCGTCTAACTCTCCAATAGCCGAAGCAGCTCTTCCTCATCCTCGATCACTTGAATACCCAGCTGCTGGGCCTTGGCCAGCTTGCTGCCTGCTTTTTCACCGGCGATAACGAGATCGGTTTTTTTGGAGACACTACCGGATACCTTGGCGCCTAGCGCCTCCAGACGCTCTGCTGCTTCTTCCCGGGTAAGCTTCTGCAGCGAGCCTGTGAGTACTACTGTTTTGCCGCTGAAGAAAGAATTGGTATTCACTTGGCGTGGAGCCTCAGGCGCCTTCGCTTCTACACCGAGTGTAAGCATACGGTTAATACTGGTTACTACAAAGGGATCCGCGAAAAAGCTCACAATGCTCTCGGCTACAATGCCTCCAATGTCAGGAAGTCCTGACAACTCCTCGGCGGTAGCATTCATGACTGCTTCCAGGCTGCGGTAGTGATCAGCCAGCATCTTGGTGGTTGCTTTGCCAGTGTTCGGAATCCCCAGAGCAAACAGGAAAGACGCAAGGTCCCGTCCTTTGCTCTCCTCCAGCGCCTTAAGAAGGTTATCGGCTTTCTTCTCCCCAAAACGTTCCAGTTTCACAAGCTGCTCAAAGGTCAACTCATATAGGTCAGCTGGTTCCCGCACATTCAGTTCCTCATGCAGCTGCCCGGCCGTCTTGTCACTGAAAGTCTCGATATCCATTGCGTCCCGGGAAGCAAAATGGGTAATACGCCCGATGATCTGCGGCTTACAATTCAGCTTGTTGTTGCAAAAGAGGTGCGCGCCGCGCATTTCCAGCGGGAAACCGCAGGCCGGACAATCCTCAGGGAAGGTAATCTCCCCGCCGTCACTCTCTTCGGTTACCTTACCAAGAATCTCGGGAATGACATCATTCGAGCGGCGGATGAACACACGTGTACCCAAGGCGTGCTTGAGATTCTTGCGTTCAATATCACCAACGTTGTTCAAGGTGCAGTTCTGGACAGTTACTCCTGCCAGCTCCACTGCTTCTACCCGTGCCAGCGGGGTGACCTTGCCGGTACGGCCCACGTTCCAGCTGACCGACTCCAGGATCGTTGTGGTTTCTTCCGCCTCGAACTTATAAGCCACTGCCCAGCGTGGGAATTTATCGGTGTACCCGAGTACCTCGCGGATACGGAAATCAGTTACCTTGATAACCGCGCCGTCAATTAGATAGTCTAGACCGGAACGGCTCTCTTCAATTTCTGCCAGTTGTTCGGTAACATCGTCAAAATGATCAAAATAGGTAAGGTATGGGTTGACCTTAAAACGGTTGTTCCTCAGAAAATCCATCATTTCCTGATGGTCTGTGAACTGTACACCCTCCGCATAGCCTACATTATAGAAGTAAGCGTTCAGCCGGCGGTCGGCGGTCGTCTTAGGGTTGAGGTTACGCAGCGCTCCCGCTGCCCCGTTACGTGCATTTTTGAGCGGCTCAGCGGCCCTTGTATTATAGTCAGCCAGCACAGAAAGATTCATAATCCCTTCGCCCTGCACTTCAATGAGACCTTCCTTAAATGGAATCGTCAACGGGACCGATTTGATGGTTTTTACCTGGGCAAGAATGCCTTCTCCGGTCACACCATTGCCGCGTGTGGCTGCCTGTACCAGCACCCCGTCACGATAGGTCAGATTAAGCGTTAAGCCGTCAAACTTCAGTTCTACCGCATAGCAGGGCGCAGGAAGAGGGGTTTCAGGGTTCTTGGCGTTATAATCATTCACCAGTTTCAGCACCCGCGTATTCCAGCTGCGAAGCTGTTCGATATTCTGCGCCTTATCCAGACTCCATAGGGGTGCCAGATGCCTGTGGGGTGTGAACCCTTTGAGCAGTTCTCCCCCCACACGCTGAGTAGGAGAATGAGGCAGCACGATGCCACTCTCTGCTTCAAGGGCTACAAGCTTATCGTAAAGAACATCATACTCTTTGTCGCTGATCTGCGGCGCATCCAGAGTATAGTAATGATAGTTATATTGATTCAGCTCAGCTACGAGCTCCTCCATAGTGTGCATAGCATCCATCGGGGGACATCCCTCCATCAAATTGTTTCGTACGGTTAGCGTGGTCCAAAAACACATTCGTTAATCGCAGCCGAATTATTCGACTTTGGTGATCGGCGCAAAGCCGGCCAGAAGCCGCTTCACACCCACCGGCGCCGGAAAAGCAATCTGCAGCTCCGTATCGTTGCCGCTACCCTTCACCGACACAACGGTACCGATGCCCCATTTGCCATGAGAGACCTTGTCGCCGGCCTTGAATTCGCCGGGCGCCGAAGCCCCCGGAGCGCGCTGCGCCCCCCCGGAGGTCACGGTCACGCGGCTTGTACCGGTCGCCGCGGACGCTGTGCTGCCGCCGAAGCCGGCGTTCCCGCCTCCTGCCGGCGCATTCCCGGCAGCACCGCCGCGGCTGCCGAAGTTCCCCCGGCTGCCTCCGCCAAAGCCGCGGCCGCCATAAGCACCGCCAACCTCTGCGCCGCGCCGGAAGCGGTCCGAAGCCCCTCCCGTATCTTCCTTCAGCTCCTCCGGAATCTCCTCCAGGAAGCGCGACGGCGCATTGGCCGTCGTCCGGCCGAACAGCGTGCGCATCCGTGCACAGCTGAGGAACAGCTGCTTCTCCGCACGGGTGATCCCTACATACGCCAGACGCCGCTCTTCTTCCAGTTCGTCATTGTCCTGGAAGGCACGGCTGTGCGGGAATACGCCCTCTTCCATCCCGATAATAAAGACAGTCGGGAACTCCAGGCCCTTGGCGCTGTGCATAGTCATCAGCACTACAGCGTCACTGCGTTCCTCCTCATCGTTCACGCTGTCAATGTCTGCGATCAGCGCCAGGTCAGTAAGGAAGGATACCAGTGACTTATCTTCATTATTTTTCTCAAATTCCATGGTTACGGACAGGAATTCGTCGATATTTTCCAGACGGGAGCGGGATTCAAGGGTATTCTCATTCTGCAGCTCCAGACGGTACTGCGATAGCTCCAGAATCTTCTCCGTCAGCTCCGTCACCGACAGGAATTCCACCATCCGGTGCAGCGCTTCGATCATATCGTAAAACTCTACCAGTGTATTGCGCGTCCGTCCGGCGAAGCCGAGATCATCCACCGTCTGCAGCGCCCGGAAGATAGAGACACCTTGAGATGCAGCGGCGGCAGCGAGCTTGCCCACCGTCGTATCCCCCAGGCCCCGCTTCGGAACATTGATAATCCGTGTTAGGCTGATATCGTCATCGGGATTGGACAACAACCGCAGATAGGCCAGCAGATCCTTAATTTCTTTGCGGTCATAGAACTTGATCCCCCCGACAATCTGATAGG
This sequence comes from Paenibacillus sp. P46E, assembly GCF_001909095.1. Classification (NCBI taxonomy): domain Bacteria; kingdom Bacillati; phylum Bacillota; class Bacilli; order Caryophanales; family Paenibacillaceae; genus Paenibacillus; species Paenibacillus sp. P46E. The sequence goes on along the minus strand of NZ_LVYZ01000081.1, from coordinate 10,707 downwards.
GAATATCCGATTTGATCAGAATTTCTTCTATTACGCGTGATTGCGCATTCGTACGGTACAGGATCGCATGATTCTGATACGCCTGTCCCTCCTTGACATTTTTGCTGATTTCTCCCGTGACAAAATAGCCTTCGTCATGCTCGGAGTCGCCGCGGAACACTTTGATCTTCGCGCCTTCCGCAGAATCCGTCCACAGCTTCTTGGGCTTGCGTCCCGTATTCAGCGCAATTACGCCATTGGCCGCATTCAGAATGTTCGAGGTAGAGCGGTAGTTCTGTTCCAGCATAATCGTCTTGGCTTCGGGATAGTCCTCCTCAAAATTCAGGATATTCGTAATATCCGCCCCACGCCAGCGGTAAATCGACTGGTCACTGTCGCCGACGACGCAAATGCGGTGATGGCTGTCCGCCAGCATCCGGCAGAGCATATACTGCGCCCTATTCGTATCCTGATACTCATCGACATGGATATACTTGAATTTCTTCTGGTAGAAATCCAGCACCTCCGGCACTTCCTTGAACAATTCGATCGTCTTCATAATCAGATCATCGAAGTCCAGCGAGTTATTGGCTCTCAGGCGCTTCTGGTACATGGTGTACACCTTGGCCACGAGACCTTCCAAATAATCGCCGATTTTCTGCTCATATTGTGCCGGTGTGATGAGTTCATTCTTAGCGGTGCTGATCATCGACTGGACAGCCTTGGGCTCGAACTTCTTCGTGTCGATATTCAAATCCTTCATGCAATTGCGGATAACAGACAGCTGGTCGGTTGAATCCAGAATGGAAAAATTAGAGGTAAAACCAATCCGTTCAATATCCTTGCGCAGAATCCGCACACTCATCGAGTGAAAAGTGGAGACCCAAATATCCCGGCCTTCCGGCCCTACCAGCTTCGAGACACGTTCCTGCATCTCCCGGGCGGCCTTATTGGTAAAGGTAATCGCCAGAATCGCCCAAGGCGGCGCTTTACGGTTCGCAATCAGCCAGGCAATGCGGTGGGTAAGCACGCGCGTCTTGCCGCTTCCTGCTCCGGCCATAATGAGCAAAGGACCTTCCGTAGTTTCTACTGCCTGGCGCTGCGGAGGATTAAGCCGGCTTACGGCATCCTGTATGTTAACAAGTTGCATGTGTGACATGCTCCTTTCTGAATATCATAAATTAAGAAACCGTCTTCGCCGTTCTTCTATGTTATAAAGTCAATCTGCGGTGTTCTCTTAACCGCCTGTACAGTGAGTAGCGCCTGCTGCACATCCTGGTAGATGATATTGCCGACCACTACTGTATCACATAGGGCTGCAGCCTGTTCAGCTTCAGATTCACAGGTAATTCCGCCCCCATAAAAAAGCTGACTGTGCTCCACAGTCTCTCGTACGGTTCGCACCGTCCCCATATCGCCAAATGTACCGCTATATTCCAGATAAACGATTGGCAGGCTCATCAGCTTGTCCGCAATCTGCGCGTAAGCAGCCGCACCTTCTCCACTCAGCGAGCTGTCAGCTCCTGTAAGACGGGCCACGGAAGAGTCCCCGTTCAGCACAATATATCCTTCTGCAAGGAAGTGCTCCCACGGAATCAAGCTTCCATAACGCTCAATTGCCCGGCGGTGATGGCCCAATATCCAGTCTGGATCTGGACTGTTCAGCACCATTGGAATCAAATACAGATCAAAACCCGGCACAGCCGCCTCAAGATCTGAAACTTCAAGAGCACAAGGCAGTTCAAATTGACGCACTCTTGCCAGTAGTGCAGCCGTGTTCTCATAAGTAACCCCGGTAGAACCGCCGATTAGGATCGCGTCCGTTCCCGATAAACAAACTGCAGCCAGTTCAGCCTCTCCAAGCTCACGGTCCGGGTCCAGCTTAAACACATGCCGCCACAGCTGAATCGTTTGCGTTATTTCATTCATCTTCGTCCATCCTCATTATTCAACCGATTGATTAGGTGCGATTTACATGCTTGTTATTCATGCCAAAAACACTTCCGCTACCGCAAAAGCTGTATCTCTAGTCTATGCCAGCACTAAGGGGGGTGTCAATTTAAAGAGCGGAAAAATGCGAACATTTTTTCGCCTTTTTCCGCTCCTTAACGCAGTCCATTGAACTGCCTCAAATCTTCTTCAGCAACAAAGTCCGTATAGAACCCATCCACACCCATGCGAGACAGCTTCACAATCTCCGCTTCATCATTAAGGGTCTGCACATAGATACGGGCACCGGCCTTCTTCAGTTTTTTTACAAAGCTCTTGGTGACCCGGGTGGTTGGCAGCGTGATATCTACACCGCTCTCTTTTACAAAATCAATCACCTGCTCATTACTATCCTGCGATTGATAGAGGGTATACAGTACCTCAGGGAATACATGCACCTTATTGATTATATCCAGCATGTCCCGGCTGTAAATTTGCGGAACGATCCGTTCCAGAAGGGCAGGATCACGGCGTCCGGCAGCCTGGGTAAGCAGTGTAAATTGCTGTGTTACCAGTTCCGGCTTGATCTCCTTCGTATCCGTAACGATGAAGGCATCAGGGTAAGACTGCATGAGATCAAAAATTCTCTCCATATCCAGCGGTGAATAGATATTCAGAACAGGACTATCCATAAACTGGGCATAATCCAGCACGATGCCTTGTTTGGCAACAGGCAATACCGTTTGCTGGCGAGCAGCTTGCTCATATTATTCGTCCACTCGTGGCGGGCGACCAGTTGATCATCAGCCGTAAGGAGTAAATCGGCCTCGAAGACACGGCTTCCCTGCTCGTAATTAGCTGCAAAGGCTTCAACGGTGTTTGTATACGTATGGCCGTTTATTCCACCCATGGTGTGGGCAACAATACGGTGGGACGCAAAACCGGTTGCCGGCTCTTTACCCAGGTCACCCGGTGTAATCACTATCATAGAGATCAAAGCAAAGATCATAACGGCTGCGGCAATACCTTTTGTCTTTTTCATAGTTGTGGTTTCCTTTGCAACAGTTGGAGTAAAAAAAGAAGAAACGGAAATGTCTTCCTCAGCTTCAAGGATGGCACCCGTTTCTTTCAACAGATCAATCTATTTAGTGTTATAAGTTCAGTAAGCATTTTTGAAGCCGTTGCGAATGGTCTTGATAATAATGCGGATATCGAACAGCAGTGACCAATTCTCGATATAAAAAATATCATGCTTGATCCGATCCTCAATGGAGGTATCTCCACGGAGGCCGTTGCTCTGTGCCCAGCCGGTAATTCCCGGACGCACATGATGCTTGACCATATATTTCGGGATTTCCCCGCGGAACTGCTCTACAAAGAAGGGACGCTCCGGCCGCGGTCCTACCACACTCATCTGACCAAGTAACACGTTGAAAAATTGTGGCAGCTCATCCAGACTGGTCTTCCGGATAAAGGTTCCGAACCGGGTGCGTCGGGGATCAACCGGAGTACTCCAGCCTCTATCTTCCTCCCCATCCTGCTGCATCTTCATCGAACGGAACTTGTACATCATGAAATTGCGCCGGTTCAGTCCTACCCTTTCCTGTTTGAAAATAACCGGACCCGGGGAAGTTAGACGCACGCCGAGCGCCACAATGAGCAGCACTGGCGACATTACAATAATGGCGAACAGCGAGAAAAGGACATCAAAGGCACGTTTGGCCAGCTTGTTGCCAGTCATATCTAGCGGAATGTCACGCACATTAATCATTGGCATTCCGGCAAAGTTATCAAAGTACGGACGGGCTGGCAAATAATCGAAGAAATCGGGAATAATCAGCGTCCGTACTCCGGCCTTCTCGCAAGCGGCGATAATTGCCGGGTATTTAGAATGGGCATCCAGTGGAAGGGCAAGAATGACTTCGTCGACCGGCAGCATTTCCAGCATCCCGGGCAATTCATCCACTGTCCCCAAAATCGGCTTGTAGCGTTCCCCTTCAATACTATCCCATGTGTGGTAGTCATCCAGAAAGCCGATGGTCTCATACCCGAGCTCTGGGTACTGGACCAAGTTGTTGTAGAATCTTTTACCCAAAGTACCAGCCCCCAGAATCAGGACGAATTGACGGTTGAAGCCTTTTTCACGGAGGGACTTCAGCATCTTCTTCAGCACATAACGGTACAGCATGATGGACAGCACATTAAAACCCATATAGATCGCAAGGTATTGCCGGGATACGTCAATTTCCTTCAGAAAGAACATTAAGCCGAGCAGCATAAAGATGGCCATGATATGCACTTGAAAAATCTTAAGGAACTCGTCAACAAAACGTTTTTTGCGCTTCGGCTGATACAGCGACAGCACGATCCCAATCAGCACTGCTATCCCGCCGTAGATGAAACTCCAATACGCATAAGACTCCACCGGCAACGTCCGGTAAGACTCCAGCCAGCCACTTTTGAACTTGAGCCACCAGGCTGCCAGAAAGGCTATCTGGATCACCAGAAAGTCCGCAACGATATATAGCTGTGTCAAAAACCTTTGATTACGGCGTATCATAATCTCACCTCAGCATTCGATTCCGTTCTTGAACCTGATTCACTGGAGCCTGTAAGGGTCTGCGCTGGTGAAGGCACGGGACGGGGACGGATCAGAGCATTACGTACCAGCGAAAGCATGAACTTCACACCCACTCCGGCATAGACCGCTCCATTAATCATACTGTTGTACCGCTTGCTATAATGCTTACGGTGAAATAAAATCATCGCTCTATGAAACTCATAGACGATCTTGAACGGTCTGCGCCGCGCGCTGCCACCCTTCAGATGGACAATGGAGGTCTGCGGATAATAATAAATCCCCCACCCGGCCTCTTTGATCCGGAAGCACCAATCCAAATCCTCACCGTACATGAAAAAATCCTCGTCCAGCCCGCCTACCTGATCAATCGTCTTTCGTCTCAGCAACATAAACGCCCCGACCAGACAATCAACCGGATAGTCCTGATCAGGATCCAGATAACCTAATTGATAACCATTGAATCTAGGACGGTCCGGGAAAAGCTTGCTGAAGCCAAATGCATAATAGAAGGAAGCGGATGGAGTCGGAAACCCCCGCTTGCAGGCTTTATCCAACGAACCATCCGGCAAAATCACCTTGCAGCCCGAAGCTCCGAGATCCGGCCGGCTGTCCATAAAAGAGACCATTGTCTCCAGAGTATCCCTCCGCACAACCGTATCCGAATTCAGCAGCAGCACATACCGGCCTGAAGCGACTTCCATCCCCTGATTATTGGCACGGGCAAACCCGACATTCTCTGAATTGGCGATCAGCATCACACCGGGAAATTCCCGGCTGATCCTCTCTACCGAATCATCACGGGAGTTATTGTCTATTAGAATAATTTCATAGAAAAATTTAGTTTCCGAATCATACACCGACCTCAGACAATCCATCGTCAGGCGGCATGTGTTGTAATTAAGGACGATGATACTGACATCTACACTCAATGCATTACGCTCCTGACAAATATAGTAATCTATCGACAATCATTATAACACAAAAACCTCCTTGGTAGGCTCGGCCCGATTAGGAGGTTTTAGCAAATTGTACCACACATACAAAATGGACTGCTTGAATATATTGCAAGTTTCCCGCAGCTCTTCTATTTATCTTATCTCTCTTTATCTTCTCTCTCATCTGGTTTACTCGCTTCTCAATCTTTTAACTTTGGTTTGAATATACTTACGTTTTTCCTTGAGGTTCTTCCATTGTGCAAAAAAGGAGCTCCAGGCTTTGATCAGCTTCGGTTCCTTAAGCAGCATATACCCATGTGCCGTGATCTCGTAAGGTAAAGCATAGAGGAAAGTAGAAAACAGCTTGCGGGCGGGTTCGTTTTTATAGATCATTTTGTAACGGTTAATATAAGAGATTCTCCGGATGAACATTGGTTTGCTGTCACGTCCAGATGTTTTCCAGCCCCGTTCGTGGTGACCAACCGCTTCCGCATCATAATAGGCTAACCAGCCGAAGAGTCCAGCCCGCCAAGCCACATCCACATCTTCCTTATACGCAAAGAAATCCGCATCAAAAAACTCGCCGTCTATACTGATGTCCTCAATCATCCGTCGGGAATACATTGCAGCCGCTCCTGACACGCCAAACACCATCCCCGACTCCAGCCAGTTCGCTGCAGGCTCTCCCGCTCCACGATCGAACGCACGCCGCGCCCTGTTCATCCGCAGTCCCGTGCTGTCTACAAGAGAGTTATCCGCTTTTAGTAAAAGCTTGCCGGTCGCACTGCCAATCTGCGGGTTGGCCTCCATCTGCTTGATGAGTCTGGATACATAATCCGGCGCTAGCGTAAGATCCGGATTCAGAACCAGCACATAGTCTGTATTCGTGGCAGCAATAGCCTGGTTATGGGCGGGGGCGAAGCCGGTGTTGGTATGGTTCTCCAAAAGAATCAGTGAAGGAACTCTTGCCTCCCCCTTCAACGTGCCAACCACCCCTGCTTCCTGCTGTTGAGTTGGATGGGCCTCCGCTTCGAATGTATGATTGAACTCTTTCACCTTATCCTTGCAACCGTCCGCCGAAGCATTGTCTACTACCACAATCTGTTCAATGGGATAGTCCTGGGCAATAACTGCCATCAGACAATCCATAATGTCTTCTGCGCTGTTATAGGTAACAATATGTACGCTGACTGTTTTGTTGTTCATAATATTATTGATTTTCTTATTCATAAGAGTCCTCGAATCCTGATTTATATAACAGATAAGCAGGCTGACCCAGCTACACTCCATTATACCGAAAACAAGAATGGGGGGCTAAGAAAAAAACTCCCAAACCGCCGTTGCAGTTCAGGAATCTCCATCAATTTATTTTAGCTCCAGCAAAAAGTCCCTCAGCCCTTCACGCCATGGCCGTATATCCTGAAACCCGTTCGTGCGAATGGATAGATGCTCCATCACTGAATAGGCCGGACGTGGTGCTGGACGTGGAAATTGCTCGGTTGTGCAGGGTTCCAGCTTTGCAGTGAATTTCAACCCAAGGATATCCTCCGCTTCAGCGAAGATCGCCTGCGTGAACTCATACCAGGTACAGAACTCACTATTCGAGGCGTGATAGACACCATACTTCTCAGTCTGTATAAGCTCCAGCAAGAAGTTAGCCAGATCCACCGTATAGGTCGGTGAGCCCACTTGGTCGTGTACTACCTGTAGTAACGGTTTTTCCTGCCCCAGCTTGAGCATGGTTTTCACAAAGTTATTGCCATATTTGCCATATACCCAGGAAGTACGCACGATGAAGAACTTCGTGGATAGCGATTGCACCAGGATTTCTCCAGCCCGCTTAGATTTGCCATAGATGCTGTGCGGATCGGTATTATCATATTCGTGGTACGGCTGTGTCCCCATGCCATCAAAAACATAATCCGTGCTAATGCATACCATCTTCGCTCCAACCTTCTCCGCAGCAAGTGCTACGTTGCGGCTTCCAGTAGCATTAATTAAATAAGCGGCATCGATGTCAGTCTCAGCGGCATCTACCGCTGTATGCGCAGCACAATGAATGACAGCATCCGGTGCAAATCCGCCGATGATCTCCGAGCATTGATCCAGATCGGTAATGTCCATCTCCTGGCGGTCGCAGCCCAGAACCTCATGACCTTGCGCCTGCAACAGCAGCACTAAATCCTGACCTAACTGTCCAGCTGAGCCTGTAACAAGTACCTTCATCTTCGGCATTACAGAGAATCCTCCAGACGGCTGCCGTACTGGAGTGCGGCATATTTCTGGTATTCCCCGGATTGGATGCGGGTCCACCATTCCTGGTTATTCAGATACCACTGTATCGTTTCCTTAATTCCTGTCTCAAAGGTGTGCTTAGGCTGCCAGCCCAGATCTCTTGTGATTTTGGTAGGATCGATTCCGTAGCGGCGGTCATGGCCAGGACGGTCTTGAACATAAGTGATCAGTGAATCTGGTTTGCCCAGCTCCTGCAGCACAGTGTTTACAATATGAACATTCGTGCGTTCATTGTTACCGCCAATATTGTACACTTCGCCATTCACACCTTCATGAATGACCAGATCAATGGCACTGCAATGATCCTCAACATACAGCCAGTCGCGGATATTCATCCCATCGCCATATACCGGCAGTGCCTGATCCGCCAGTGCACGTGAAATCATTAGCGGGATGAGCTTTTCAGGGAATTGATATGGGCCATAGTTGTTGGAGCAGCGGGTGATATTTACCGGAAGTCCAAATGTCTCATGGTAAGCACGTACCAATAAATCCCCGCCCGCTTTACTTGCCGAGTAAGGGCTGTTTGGAGTCAGAGGCGTTTCTTCCGTAAATAGACCGGTTGCGCCGAGTGTTCCGTAAACTTCATCCGTGGAGACCTGAACGAACTTCGCAATACTATACTTTTTAGCCGCGTCCAGAAGCACTTGCGTACCCAGTACATTCGTCTTCACAAATACTTCCGGTTCCAGAATACTCCGGTCCACATGTGACTCCGCCGCAAAGTTGACCACAACGTCAACGCCTTGGCCAATCAGCGAATCCATCGCCGCCACATCAGTAATATCCGCCTTAACAAACGTATAGTTCGGATGGCCTTCCATGGATTTCAAATTCTCCAGATTGCCAGCGTATGTCAAAGCGTCAACATTGATGATCTTGTAATTCGGGTGCTGCTGCAGCATGTATATTACAAAATTGCTGCCGATAAATCCGGCTCCGCCGGTAACGAGCAGTTTCATGTGTGTACCCACCTTTTTCCTAAAAGTGATGATTTATGAGCCGTTTCCGTCCCGGAAGCGATTATTCACAATAAGTATTAATCAAAGTTCAGCTCCGCATCCTTTAATAACGGATGACGCTGGTCTTTATCCGACAGCACAGGAGCAGACGTCTGCCAATCAATGCCAAGCGCCGGATCACTCCATAATATGCCGCGGTCATTCTCAGGGGAATAATATTCGTCCACTTTGTATAAGACTTGGGTGTTTGGAACGAGTGTGCAGAAGCCATGGGCGAAGCCTTTTGGTACCAGCAGCTGACGCTTGTTATATTCACTGAGGATAACACCGACCCATTGGCCGAATGTTGGAGAGTTACGACGGATATCAACGATTACGTCATAAATAGCCCCGGTGAGCACACGAATCAGTTTCGTCTGTGCCTTGGGATTCAACTGGTAATGCAAGCCTCGGAGTACACCAACCTCTGCTGAGAGGGATTGATTGTCTTGAATAAAATTATAGTTCACACCGAGCTTGTGCATAATTTCTTCGTTGTAGCTCTCCATAAAAAAACCCCGGTTGTCACCATGGACCACCGGTTCGAGGATGGATGCCCCCTGCAACTTTAAAGATGTAGACTTCATTAGATACAGCTCCTCCCCAACTAAAGTTTCAATTTCCCGAATTCTTCACCAAACGTAAGTTCCTGAGCTAGACCATTAGCTCTAGCTAAAGAAGCATGTGTGCCTGCATCTGTCCACCAACCCTGAAGAACATCAAAACTCAACTCTTCACGATCAATATATGCATTGTTTACATCTGTGATTTCCAGTTCTCCTCGAGCGGAAGGAGTAATTGTTTTGATGATCTTAAACACTTCGTTGTCAAACATATATATACCAGTTACTGCATAATTGGACTTTGGATTACTTGGCTTCTCTTCAATAGAAAGAATACGATCACCCTGGATCTCTGGAACACCAAACCGGGAAGGATCATGAACTTCTTGTATTAGAATTTTCGCCCCCAACTTTTGCTCACGAAAATTATTAACGAAAGGTGAGATATCATCTTCAAATACATTATCTCCGAGAATTACGATCATCTGATCTTGTCCAACAAATTGCTCAGCCAAATCCAGTGCCTGAGCAATTCCCCCAGCTTCGTCCTGAACTTTGTAGGTAAAAGTGACCCCCATTTCTCTTCCGCTTCCCAATAGGTTCACAACATCACCCATATGCTCTTTACCTGTTACGATAAGAATATCTTTTACATCAGCCTGCTTTAGTTTGTGAACAGAGTGGAAAATCATTGGATACTTGCCTACGGGTAAAAGATGTTTATTAGTGACTTTGGTTAATGGGTACAGGCGTGAGCCAGTACCTCCTGCTAGAATAATCCCTTTCACAATACCCCTCCTGAATGCCCATTCATATCAGTTTTTGAAGTAAATGCCCAATATTTATTTAAGGCGAAATTCAATATAGGAACTACAACTATTGATATCAACTGACCTATCATATAATTCCAATTCAATATATTTTGAACTGTATAAATGATTGATAAATTAACGAGTAAGCCTGTTAATGAAACAGCAAGATACTTCAAGAAAAAATGTATATGAAATTTTTGTTTAAAGGTCAGAATACTATTTAAATAATAAGAAATAATTAATGACAAGAAGAAACCACAAGTTGAAGATAACAATGGATTGAAATCCGCCAGTTCAGTGAGTAGCCATAAAGTTCCCGTATGTGCTAATGTTCCTATACCCCCAACAAATACGTAACTTATAAATTGGTTAGATAAAAACCGATTTAACACCTTGTTTATCATAGTTTATATCTCAGTATCTGATTTTCTCTGTTTTTATTACGCATACTCTGAATCATACTAAGGTCCTTTCATGAATCTTGAATAATTGTAATCGAACACTATTCCCCATTTAGTTTATTATCTTCTAATTTTTTTATATCTCTCTTCATCATACCCACTTCCTGAGATACTTGTCTTACTTTATGAGATAAATTGGATAGAGATATGC
>NZ_LVYZ01000080.1:0-26411 GCF_001909095.1 Paenibacillus sp. P46E | reverse complement strand
AAACCTCTCCTTTGAAATGGTTGTGTGGTAACTCCATTTTACCAAAGGATGGTTTCTTTTTTTTGCTTTTTTTAAAGATTGTAGACCCCATTTCCCGCTTAAACAGCGGAGAGGACGGAACGATTGTGGAAAAGCGATAGCGGTCGCCTTTGTCCCCGGATTTTCACCGCGAAGGAGAATAAATAAAATCTGGGGACAACAGCGATTGGAACAACGGTCCGTTCGCGGAGCGTCCACCCGAGGGCTCACGACGATCCTACTTGAAAACAAAGGGCTATCCCTTTTGGGACAGCCCCTTTCTTCTTTTCAAGAAATTACCTAATCGGAATAAGCGCACCCATTGAAACTTTCGGGACCCACACGGTTAACGTTTATCGAGCTGTTCACAAATAAGGAATAGATGATCTCTTCTGCTGGAGCGGGATTGTAATCAGAGCATATTAAGTAAAGCGGAAATAAATTAGTCGGTGTTGTTGCTCCAGGATTTAATTGAAGTCGGTTTGAAGCGACTAGGGGATCCGTAGCTACGCTCCCTCTGACTGCAAACAGGGTTAACGTGATAAATCCTCCTGAAAACACAAAAAAAGAGGCAACGCCGTTAAGTTGTACTCTGATTGGACCTTCTGCTCCTGCAGTGGTTAGTCCAATCTGCCCGATTAGCACATTCTGGTTGGCTGTCAATCCCACACCATTCATGCTGCCGGCAATACTTGCATTTTGAGAAGTTCTTGCATCAAGTAACCGTGTCATAGAACATACCTCCCGTAATATTTGAGATATGCTATGCGGCTCGCGAAAGAGGTTCGTCCGCAGTACGGTAATTATCTTTATGTACTGTGATCGTACCATATATCGGGTTTTGATCCAGCCACGAAAAGGGCACCCCCGGAAAATATTGCATACTGGGGGATCATTCATTATACTTCCAATATAGGAAATTAAAATTTGAAGCAACGGAGAGGAGTTTGGCAAAGTGAAAAAGAAGATAACAGCCGCTCTAACTGTTTTTGCTGTACTTGGAGGGATGGGGACAGGCGTATATGCCGGTGCCAACCTGCAAGAGATCAAGGCTTTCCTAAATCCCGGAATCAAATTCAAGGTCGATGGCCAGCCCGTCCAGCTTAAGAATGGCAGTGGTGCAGTCGTAGCTCCGATTACTTATAATAATACAACGTACTTACCTGTTAGAGCCGTATCGGATCTGTTAGGCGTTACCGTTAATTTCAATGCCGCAGCCAACACCATCTTGCTAGGAGAACAAACAGAGGGGGTATCCATTGCTGCCGGATTTGATTCGTCCTATCATACCAAAGATCCGGACAAAACGGTGTATAAAGACAAGGATTATAAAGATGTCCATTTCGATAACGGCAGTGGAACCCGTGGCTCTTCCTTCATGCTCTACCCCAATAAAAAATACCAGAAGCTGTATCTCCAGGTTGCGGCGATCGGCGACGATATTGAAGACTTCTCCATTATAGACAGTGATACCGACACGGTACTTAAGAAACAGAACATAACCGCTGAGGAGGGACTCATAACGATAGAAGTGAATATTTCGGGAGTAAGTAAACTTTTTGTAACCGGGGATGTTAAAGATGGCTCCTCCGTCTTTATCCCTCTGACTACTTCATACTACAAATAAATTAGGCAGCCATGATAATAAATTAAATATTAAGTAACCCCGTACCCTGCCAGAATTGGCGGGGTATTTGGTATGGGGAAACTTATGCAGTTGTTGTAATGAACGGCGCGCACTCCCTGCTTTGTGAAGGACGTAAGAGTTCTGCGGGCCTAATTATGCCATACTAAGTTAGGTGATTGCTGGAAACTAGGAACGTTTGTTCTATTTTACCATTGCTTAAAAATCTCGATCGTGGTTATAATACAAACAAATGTTCTTGTTTTGGAGGCGAATCTTATGCAGATTCGAAACGGTCAAATGATTGAAATTGTATATATGGATAAGTCGGGGAACATATCTCAGCGGAAAATCGAGGTTTTGGGAATTAGGGACGGGCGCCTCCGGGCTAATTGTCTTACTGCCGGAGCACCTCGAGTGTTCATTGTTGCTAATATTCTCGCTTGGCAGCGGATAGAGGAGAAGCGCTATGCCTAAGAATCGCGTTATTCTACTGTCCGACTGCCAATCCTTTTATGCCAGCGTCGAAAAAGCAGCCCATCCCGAACATCGGGATAAACCTGTCGCAATCGGAGACCCTACCCGTATGAACGGGATTGTGCTGGCAGCCTGCCCCATTGCCAAAGCTCAGGGAGTAACAACGGCATCGCGAGTGGGGGAGGCTATGACAAAATGCCCTGGGCTAATCGTCATACGTCCCCGCATGGGAACTTACATTAAGGTCTCGCTTTTGATATCAGAAATCTATCGGACATATACGGATCTGGTGGAACCCTACAGCATCGATGAGCAGTTTCTGGATATCACAGGCTCACTCGCTTATTTTGGGGGATCACTGAAATATATGATTCAAAAAATCCAGCACCATGTTCTGCTGTCGACAGGGGTCTGGACCCGGGTAGGCATTGGATCTACTAAAGTAATGGCAAAGATGGCTACAGATAATTATGCCAAAAAGACGAAAGAGGGAATATACGAACTTACCTTCGACCAATTAGAGTCCACCCTGTGGAGATTGCCGGTTCAGGATATGTTTATGGTGGCGTCTAGAATGACCAGGAATTTCTGGCGCATGGGTATATCCACAATCGGAGATATTGCCCGTATGGAGCTGCCGGAGTTTAAACAACGAATGCGTATAACCATGGGCAAGCAAAGTGATATCCAGGCGGAATATTACTGGCAAACTGCGCGTGGGCTAGATCCTAGCCCTGTGGTCACGGGGATCCGCCATCAGATCAAATCCGTGGGGCATGGCAAGGCGCTGCGCTGGAATTTATACACCCGGCTTATGGATATCGAGGTTGTGCTGCTTGAGCTCGTTATTGAGGTGTGCCAGCGGGCACGGCGGTATCGTTATATGGGGGCAGTGGTATCTGTTTCCGTTTTGGAGACGGACGGAGAGCGTTCACACGCCTACGAGCGCCAGATGACCTTGCCCGAGCCTTCATCATTGACGCATGAAGTAGCCGCAGCGGCGCTGAAATTGTTCGTGGACCATTGGTCCGGACTGCCTGTAGGGCGCTTAGCCATCACGTTGTCCCACCTTTCGGATGACCGTGTGATCCAGCTTACGCTGTTCGATGACCGGGTCCGCTCTTACAATAAGGAACGGGCCATCGACGGAATTAAAGCCCGGTACGGAAACCAGGCCCTTATTAGAGCATCATCCTTACTTGAATCCGGAGTTGCCCTGGAGAGAGCTGAACAGATTGGAGGGCATTATAAGTGAGTAAACTTGAAGGCAACGAACGCTGGAAAACCAAGATGATCATGACAGAGCATGTGGAGCAGTACGAGGAGCAGCAGCGGGATCCCGGAGATAAAATGATAACGATCGGAGAGCGGACGATGGTACGCGACCTCATTCTGCTCCCTTACATAGATACAATGGTTAGCAAAAGCCTGAAGGAGATCGAGAACTCCGGCAATATCCTCAAACGCGCCTATTTGATGGCCGGTCAAACTATTCAGCGCCGCATCATGCAGGATACCTATCAGTTGCAAAAAGAGCTGAAGCAGCGGAATATCCGGGTACTGGCAGATGAACAGGAAGAATTCCTGGTGTATTACAAAATCTTTTGCCGGGGATATCAGGAACGCTTTGGCCTGACGCGTGACGTGATGCGCACAGAGATAAGCTTAAGGTTGACCAAGTATACAGCCGAGCTTGGGGCGGTATTAAAAGATTATTTGAAATAAACTTTTCAAAAGCTTCATAAATCAAACTTCGGAGCATTTTCAGTTTCCTGAGAAACCTGCGTGCCAAATTCTTGGAGGTCTGTAATGCTCACGGAATAAGAAAATACTTTCCCTGAGACGGAAACTGATAATTGATATAATCCGGTTTCAGGTTGCTGTTCCCATTTCCATTCAAAGGATTCATCATAATGCGAGAAATAGCCTTCATATGAAGGCATGGGGAAATTAGCAAGCATTTCAATAAATTTATTTAAGGTAACGTTTGTCCACCCTACATCACTAGCAATGACACTCCCATGTTCAAAACTTGTTATTTTAAAGCTACAGCCCTGATCGGGCCTATTGTCACGATAAATAAATTCCATATTTAAAAATTTATTGGTGTCATAATGGTCCTGTAATTTAGCCATATAAATACCTCCAGTAATAGTTAAGGACTTAGCCATTAAATAAACAAAATATATAAGATCATTGCTGATTTCTTGAATCATATCTCTTGTAAGAGAGGTACCATATTATGTGAAGGTTCGTGACGAATAGAAGTTGTGGATGTCTAAACTTTGGCGAAAATGATAAAAGACTTTCACTACAATTTGCAAAGCTTGAGATGCTGATATGCTGGGATGTTGGCTGCTTACCTATATATATAGTAAATTAACGAATAGTAGACGCATCAACTAAGGATTCCCGATAGTTCAATCATGTATGATTTCACTGAAGAGATTTTCAATCAGTCTAAAGTTCTCCTGTAGAGTTTTACTGCCGTCTACTTCTAATACATTTAGCTGTAATTCAAAGGCACTTTTTTGGACGAATTCTGAAAATAATGCATCGCGAGACATCCATTTGTTAAAAGCTACAGCGGGGTTTTCAGTGTTTTGCAATATGCCTTGTATCCATTCCCTTTTGGAATATTGTTCTCTTTGAAATTGCTCTGCCGGAATAATCCAGATAGCTTTATGATGTTCATTTAAATGTGCTGATACGAGCGAAGGTAATAATTGATTGCCTTCAACAACAACAGGTTTATCTTTTCTCTTGGCGAGGTCCTTTATGACAAACGAAAAGTCCTCAATAAAAACCTGTATATATACACTTAGCTGCTCTTGGACTTCCCTTGTATAGAAAGCTTCATTAGGGCTCATCGTAGAAACTTTATGCATCGCCGGGTACTCACTAGTTGAAACATTCTGCAAATGTCTATCAAAATATTCATCACATGAATATAGCTCCAATTCGTACTTTTCTGCATACATTTTTGCTAGTGTGCTTTTACCAGCACAAGAGGAACCACCTATCCAATAAATAACTTGATTATTAAGCATTGTTTCCCACCTCAAATGTTTTAACTATTGCTCAGCTTAGCAACTTCGCCAACTTATTCGTTAGATGATACGAATTCTCCTCTATATTTTAGAACATAGACACGACGCTAAACTGCCGGTTAGAGCTTAATGAATCTTTTTCATCGAGAGTTATAGCGATTGTTAGCGACCAACAAGAGCAACATTAGGAGGGCATTTAATAAAACCCTAGAGAAAGTCGGTCTAAGAAAATGAAATTTCATGGTATGCGCCATACGCATGCAACACCCAGTATGCAGAAAGAAACAGCTGAACAGCTTGGCAGAGCCTTATATGGAAATTAGCTCTTTCATAGGTTCTAACACCTCAAATTCCATATTTACAACCTGACTTCCAAACGTATTTTCACAATATTACCAATAGGCTATTTTAAAGTAAAACGAAGGGATGTACATGGACATACCGAGGTTAAGATTGACGATGCGGTGTACGCGGTTATTGATATGTTTTTTCGCGACGACAAGCCTGAAGAGACAATTGCGGGGGCAACGATCCAAGAGGCAACTGCGAGAATGATTGCCGCCTCAGCCGAAGAAGGTCACTTACGTTTTATAGAGGTGTTTGAAAACGGAGAGAAGATTGGAGAGTTTGGGTATCGGGGAGATGAATAACACATACAAAGTCATGGAGAGCGATACCGACTTTCTAGCTGCTGCCCTGGCACAGTCTAAGGTATCTGTATGGTTCCAGCCTGAAGATGATCCAGAAGGACATATCATGGATTATGGCGGGATAGTAGAGGGATATTCCCCGAATAGTATCAAGATAGCCGGTGGACGGTTTATCCGGGAACGATTTGAATTTAGAGCATACATAAAATAACCCGCCGGTCTTCTGACGGGTTATTTCTGTTTATACAAGAGATCTCGGGAGATCTCCTGGTTTCTGTAACTGATATTTTTTAGCCGAATAACCTAGACAGCAGAATAATCTCTGCCAATCGAATGATGCGACGTCTTCTACGCCCTCTAATGATGGAACTTAGAATAAGAAAATCTGTGCCAACCGATAAGAGAGTTCCGGTGTAAATACTGCCAGTGGTTGTCACCTGTATGGTTTTTCCCTGTAGTAATTTGGCTTGTTTGCGAAAGTTCATGGTTTATTCCCCCTTTCTTTTACTGATATGGAACATGTAATAGGTTATTCCTGATCAGTAAAGCTTGAAAGGTATAGACGTGGAGAAAGTAAACCGTATCTCACCGTTTGAGGTTGGGGTGGAGGATGTACTTCTACCACTGCAATTCTGGTTCTGTTCATATTGCTGGTAATCATCTCTAAATCATTCTTGATTTAATCTTCAAAACTAATAACCGAACCTATGTTCATTCCACCAGCATCCAACGTTGGCGGATTTACTAAATAGAGAAAATGGTAAATGAAGCTAGGTTCACTCGTAGTTGCTCTAATCGGGTAGCAGTGTCAGCTGCTCCGTCGAATGCCCTAACCCTAACTAGTCGGCGGGCTTTTTCTGGTTATAAGATAAACTCCGAAAATACTGGACTCCGTAGCATGCCGCATTTGGTCCAATTCCTCATCCTTACCTTGGCGCGAAGCCGGGGCTCCAGATGTACAAACTCCTTATCCTCCCCAGTCACCAACTGGCCGGCCACGCCTCGGAACGCCTGCTTATGCAGCGCGGATGCCCTAAGCTCGATAATTCCCGCAGGGCGTAGCTTACCGGACGGATCAGGCACCGCAGCAAGCCACCCAAAACTACGTAGAAGCTTATGTGCCGTTATCTTCGGACAAGAGTTCGATTCCTCTCGGCTCCATAATTTTGTTGGCTATGGGGATGGATTATGCGGCTGTCGCTAGAGCAACTGGTCTGAGTGAGGATGAAATCCGGTCTATAAAGTTTTAACCTTCCTATTCTTTCAGCGATCATAATATAAACAAGGACTTTGAAGGGCTCATCCATATCCTTGTTTTCGTTTTTGTCAGTTCTTCGAAGGAGGTGGGCTTGAAGCCTGCTGTAGAATATATTATTGCTTAATACGCCATAGTACAATGCAGGGGAGGTTTATAATAATCACGATCTTGTTGTCTGCACAGCTGTGGGAACACCACTAAACTCCCGCAACGGACTAGTGGAGGCTGTAAATCAAAACTGAAGAAGCTCAAGCTTCATACTCTGGCATTTAAGGGGAACACTTATTCCAGAAATCAGGGAGGTTGCTTATTTTATTTGTGTAGATTTATACGCTCTTGGCCAATCCGTGACCACAAAGGGTCAACGGTTTCTTTGGCATGTCTATTTTCTATCCATAAAAAACAAAAAAAGCCTTGAATATCAAGGCTTTCTGCATATAGGACGGATGGGGTTCGAACCCATGACCCCTACCCTGTCAAAGTAAACTATATGGATTTGCACACCATCGTGAATAAGAGAAAGCCTTGATATTTCTGAGGAATACGAATTGATTGGCGAGTAGAAACGAGTAGATATGTGTAGTAAAAAGTGAAGTGCGTCCCCAATCCGTCCCCAACTCGTTCCCAGAAATCAATTAGAGGAGTGGTTTGTAGTTGAATGAATTTGAGGGTTTTGAGGAGCGAATTTATTGAACCTGTCGGCTGTATCTCTACTTAGCTTTTTTGTAATGTGAGCATAAATGTCTGAAGTTGTTTGCTCACGAGCATGGCGAAGTTGACCTTGAACTGCCTTTGTTGTTGCGCCAGATTCAATTAATAGAGTAGCACAACTATGTCGCAAATCATGGAAACTGATCTTTTTTAATTTTCTGCGCGTTACAAATCTGGTCCACCAACGATAAGGATATGAATGATAATAAGGTTTTCCGTATCCACCGTGAAAAACGTACTGACGATCCCCACCTTTCCAGAGACCATTTTCTTTCATTTCCCACATGTTCTTCAGCCATTCTCTACGGTGGATCTTTAATTCTTCAATGTACCAATCTGGCACTGAAATAACATCCTCTGAGCTATCATTTTTTGGGGCTTTCTCAATAGCTTTTCCATCTTCAGTTAACGATATGCTATTAACTATACTCAATGTGCGATTATTAAAATCCACGTTGTTCCATTCAATTCCCACAAGCTCTCCACGACGGCAACCGGCAAGAAGAGCACCTAATATAAAAAGTCTCCATTTTCTAGGTTCATGGTAAAGAGCATCTATAACTTCTTGGGCTTCATCTTCTTCATAAAACTGGCTCTTGCCATTTTTAACTTTAGGTTTCTTCACTCCGATCATAGGATTTGTTTTGATTAATTTCCATTCTGTTGCGCGTTCAAGAATGTTCTTTAGCACACGGTAAATGTATTGAATTGTTCCCGGAGCAAGGGGGACTTCTTTACCATCTTTGCGAGCTTCAGGCTTGCTGAGGTCAGCCATGAAAGTAACCAAATGAATTGTCTTTATGGCACCTAACTCTTTATCCCCTAATTTTTCTTTGATATGACACTCATAGTAAGTTTTGTAGGTCTTGTATGAAAGAGGAGAGAGGTTGTCAGTGTTTGAGGCATATTTAGTTTTCCATTCACTTTCATAAAATTTATCTAATTTCATTTTTTGCGGTTTGATGTATTCACCAGACTCAACTTCTCTTTTGAATTCATGAAGTTGACTATCAAGGTAATCTTGAAGTCTTTTTGTTGTTCGAAGAAGAGCGGGATCGTCCACTTGTATAGTTTTATATTCTTTATCCCGGTTACCTGAGTCCCCTACTTCAACAACAAGCCTCCAACTACGTTCTCCTCTCTTTTCTATACTTCCTTTTGCCATAACATTTCCTCCTATAAGATCGTATGTTCTAATTTGGGCGTATTTAAACAGCCTTTCAGCTGAGAAGCGCAGAAGGTTAAATAAAATATCGATCCATTTCTTCGGGAATTTGATTGCGTAGTAGAAAATCCCTTATGGTTTCATTTGTTTTAAGAGTGTCGCATGCAGTGAGAAGTTTCACGGCAAACTGATTAGCTTGCCGTTCGTACTTTCCAGCATTATATAAAGACTGTTCATCTAACCAGAAGCCGGAGATCCCGGGATACAGTCTGTCATGACCTAGTTCATGAGCACAATAAATCTCTGCCATTCAACATCAAGTCCGTTATGTATTACTATAAACCTTCGTGTAATAAAAGCCTCGCGTTCCACTACCTAAATCTTCAAACCAAATGTCAATATTGAGCTGCTTCGCAATTTGCAATTGTGTGGTCCATGAGCATCCCTACTCATCAGTTTTTTTCTTTTTGCGTCCATATGTTTCTTTGTTTTCCTTCTTAGCATCCCAAAACATTGCTTCCATTACGCGTTTAATTTTTTCTCTGTCTTCTTCATTAATCGGCACACCGTCAAACATAACTGGAGCATCTTCTTCAAGCAATGTTTTAAAGTCTCGCTTGTCTTTTGAGGAGGCCCATTCTGGCGCACCAGATAATTCGCTTGATTCTCCCATCAAAACATGAGATTGGATGTTCAGAGCTTCAGCGATGGATTTAAGAGTATCAACGCTAGGATTATATCTGTCTGCTTCTAAATCAGCCAGGTAAGAACGGGACATTTTTGCTTTCTCGGCAAGGTCCTTTTGCGTTAATTTAGCTTTCTTCCTATTTGTTTTAATATTTTTACCAATAGACATCAGGATAACTCCTTTTCACCGTTCTTTATGTCGGTTATACCGACCAATTACTAACATTATATATTCATATTGTCGGAAATACAATAACTTTAATGACGGAAATACAAGTTATTATGTGATATGTGATGATATTTAAAGCTTTTACGTTATCATCTATTAAAAATGGCCTAAAATGAGCTTATTTAGAGTTTCAATATATGTCGTGAATACTATACAATTATTCCACAGGGAGGTGAATTGTATGCTGGATAAAAAAGCGCTAGGTGCTACCATAAAAAAACTGCGCAAGGAAAAGAAACTTAAGCAAATTGAAGTCTCAACAATAACGAATTTATCCCGCAACTATATTTCTGACATTGAAAACGGAAGATACTCTCCTAGTTTAGATGCAATCTTAAAACTGGCTGTATGCGTAGGATTGGATCTCAACACGCTAAAAAATGACGGAAATACAAGTTTTGAGGTAAGTGAAAGGAGGCTTTAGATGTCTCTTATTGAAAAGGCAATTGCCGAAATAGTTCAATTCCAAGTTGCAGAAGCAGAGAAAAGAATCCTGGAACGTTTGTCTGCTGCTACTGACAAGACTCTAACCTTCACACAAGCTTGTGAATACCTTCAAATGTCGGAATACACTTTACGCAGGCTTTGCCAGAACAAAAGAATACCTCATCGTACTCATGGCGCGGAAGGTAGTAAAAATCCAAGATATCTATTCAGCACAGTTTCATTGGATCGCTGGAAAAGAGAGGAAGAAAAACGAAACTACCTGCAATCATAACCGAATCATAGAGTTTTATACCTGAAAGGAGAATCAATTTGAATCAAGATTTACAAATTGCTTATGAAGCTCTATCAAGAGTAACAGCTGCTGGATTAGTTGAAGGTGACAAGATCGTTTTAAGAGAAGCTGGTCTTGCCAGAGCGAAAGTATTGGAGTTAAAGACAATGCTTCAGCAGCGCGACAGTAGACCTCACCGGGTTACCTTGAACCGAGTAGAGAATTATTGCTTACCAGTACTTTAGGAAAGGAGAATTACATTGCTCATTGATATAAAGAAAATCAAAGTAGCAGACCGTATCCGACAAGACTTTTCGGGCATCGAAGAACTGGCCCGGGACATTGCAGAGAATGGCTTAATTAATCCCATAGTCGTAACACCAGACTATCAATTAATCACTGGAGAACGGCGGTTGCGAGCTCACAAGCACCTTGGAAGAGAAGAAGTCGAGGTCAGTATCATGGAAGTGCGCGATTATACACACCAACTCCAACTGGAGATCAGCGAGAATGAACATCGGAAGGATTTCACCTATTCGGAAAGGATGGCCTTCGCAAAGAAGGTCGAAGAGTTGGAACGGATGAAAGCGAAAGAGCGCATGACTTCGCCTGAGAAGGAAAGTTTTCCTGAGGGTAGCAAGGGGCAGGTTCGGGATATCGTAGCTGAGAAATCAGGGTTTGGGTCTGGGCGGAATTATGATAAGGCGAAATTTATCGCTGAAAATGCCACACCAGAGATCATCGAAGGGCTTGATGCTGGACTCATCAGCACGCATAAGGCATTTGTCAAAACAAAAGAACGCCTTGATGAAGCCGAGAGGGAGGCCAGAGAAGCGAATGACCGTGCTGAAGCAGCTGAGCGAGAAAAGGATCTTCTCCGACAACAATTTAAGGACTCTATACCCGCAGATCAAGTGGAAGAGGCTGTCAACGCCGCCATAGAGCGCCAGCAAGAAGAGAATGAGGTATTTATTGCTCAGAAGAATAAAGAGGCTGAGAAAGCTCTCAAAGAGCGTGACGCGAAGTGGAAAAAGGAAATTGAAGTCGAAACTCAAAAAGTGAATGACCTCAATGCCGGTTACAAAAGAATCCAAGAAGAACTGGAAGCTTTGAAACTTCAGCAGCCCGAGGATCTGGATGAACAACAGAAAATGGCTCAGTTAAAGAAGCTACGTTATGAGGCTGATTCAAATACGGTTCAGTTATGTATCCATGTTAAGCAGTTTCTTCAGAAGGCGGCGGTTACAACTCTCAACCTCGGGTCCGTTTCTTCGGCGTCAAGTAGTGAAAAGAAACGTTTTAATGAGAGTCTGGACATGCTCCAGACGTTTATCGATCAAATGCGGCCAGCTGTAAATGGCAGACGGGTGGTAGAAGCAGATGTCATTAATGAATCAAGGTAACATGCTGGCTATGTTGGAAAATCAATTAAAGCAGTCAGAGGCTCAAGGGACTGCGGTTCGGATGATGTTTGAAGAAATGAAATCCATGCACGAAAACATGCAGGAAATGAAATTGGATGTGAGCGAAAAATTTGAAGAATGCCAAATCATGGTTCAAGAAGTCCGCGACAGCGTTACGCTTATCGATGCTGAATGTGATCAAATGCAGGCGGCAGTTAGATTGAGATCCAATGAACTTACAAAACATCGCTTCAAAGACTCAGACCTGAAGTTCAAGGAGATGGTTGGTCGGTATCGGCGGATGATATGGAGTAAGTTGAAGGAGCAATTCAGTGTCGCAAAGTACAGCCACTTACGGCGAATTGATTTTGATGATGCGATTGAATTCGTTCAAAAATTTCAACCGGAGGACTACTTGTGATGACAAATGATAGACTTCGACAGCGCGGAGAAGCCTGGAAACGAATGAATGAACTGATGGCCTTTGAAAATCGCGGAATTAAGGATACGGCAATATCGACTGAAATTTCAGAGCTTCGCGCTTTCTTAAGAACTAAGGAAGGGTGACGGGGATGAAACATTTCAACGTGCCTGTAATTTGCCCTGGAGTGCAATTCGAAATGTGGCAGGAGGGAGAAACCTACTTTGATGCAGTTGCCACATTACATGATAGTTTGAGCGATGGAACACTGCGAGTAGATTTTGTCAGAATGGACCTAACTCCAGATCAAACCTCAATCATTGATGAACTTGATCGTAAAAGACGGTTGGAAATCAAAATCAGATCATTACGGCAATACATTCTAGTTGTTGGCGATATTCCAAAACTTGTAGAGCAATCTAAGGAACAATTAGAGGAGGTAACTCGGGATTTAGAGGGGGTGATCGAAGGGATTGAAGTAAAAATGACCACGTTGAGGGACGCGGCCGTTTAAGTAGCATTTTTAAAAACTCATTTACAAATTATCACACATTACTGTTCGTGGTCAATCTCAGAATAAATAATTCACAGCCACTTATACCTTGAGAAGGAGTCTGAATGGAGAAATGGCTGAAATAAAATGGATCAAATTAAGTGTGACGATGTTTGATGACGAGAAGATAAAACTGATTGAAACCATGCCTGAGGCTGACACCATCATTGTTATTTGGGTGAAGTTGTTAGCCCTTGCAGGACGTTCTAACATGGGTGGTTACATCATGTTGACCGAAACTATCCCCTACACTGAGGACATGCTTGTTTCGATGCTAAACCGCCCTTTATCGACTATCCGTATGGCATTAGCTACTTTTCAGAAATTTGGGATGTTCGAGCTTTCCGACGATGGCGTTTTCTTTCTAACCAACTGGGAGAAGCATCAAAACGTTGATGGAATGGACAAGGTTAGAATCCAAACTAATGAACGGGTACAGAAGCACAGGGCCAAAAAGAAAGGCCTGGCTCTCCCGGAAGAAGAGAAACGTTACAGTAACGTTACAGTAACGGAGTGTAACGCAACAGATATAGAAATAGAAGTAGATTTAGAACTAGATAAAGAAAAAGATAACTGCTGCTACTATGATTCCAGAAATACGGAAACCGATCCAACAGAAATTGAAACAGTTCAAAACAGCCAAGATGCCGTTCTTGCCGGGGATGCCGATTCCTACCGGAATGCTGAGGAACTAGATTACAGAAGACAAGTCGCCAATCTTTATCTGGCTCGAAGAGGAAAAGGATTAGAGATATCTGCGAAGGATGAGATCACGATAGAAGAACTCATTACAGATGGGGTGCCGATCCACATCGCACTTGCTGGTATTACGAAATCCTTTGATAATTTCAAGCCTCAGCATCGTAAGTCGGAGATTAAAAGCCTGAGTTATTGCAGTGGGGTTATATATGACCTTCATACTGCAGAATCAAAGCGTAAGGCAGATGAACCAGAAATCAAAAGCGAACATATTAAGCAAGCTGAAATGGAACAAATCAATGTCCCTACCGAGGAAGACATACAAAAAATGTTGGCGAAAATGAGGTCCAAACGCGGGGGTGAGTAAGTGAGAAGCATGGGGGAAGAAATAAAACGGATCTTGCCGGACCGATTTTTTGAGAGGAAAGCTGAGTTGACAAAACGAATAGGCGATCATCCCGAGGTCCAGCGGTTGAGGGCTGAATATCCCGAAATGGTGGACGTTAACAGGGATCTAAGCAGCCTAGGAAACCACATTGCATGCTTTGACCACTGTCAATCTTGCCCCGGCCTTAATGGCTGCTTGAATGAATTCCCTGGGCATTACAGTCATGAGGAAGTGAGCGACAAGCAATCCATGTTGATTTTCAGACTGAGAAAATGCCTAAAGTTATTGGCCTTTGAAAAACAAGCAACCAACCAAAAAAGGATTAAGAGTCACCATATACCGGCACATATCGCCAAGGCTACTTTTGAAGATCTGGAGAATGACCCACAAAGAAGGCTGGCTATTGCAGAATGCATTAACTTTTGTGCAGGATACCAAAAAGGGGTCACACGCAAAGGACTTTATCTTTATGGCCCTATGGGGGTCGGAAAGAGTCGCGTAGCTGGGGCAATTGCAAATGAAATGGCTGGGATGGGTGAGGAAGTGATTTTGGTGTACGTTCCTGAATTTCTGGAAGAAATAAAGGAATCATTTTCAACCAATGAAGTTCACTCTAAGTTAACTGCGTTGATGGAAGTGGATATTCTGATATTGGATGATATAGGTGCAGGGCAGTCCAGTTCATGGACAAGGGATGGTGTACTTAGTCCAGTGCTTAATATGAGAATGGAAACCAAACCAACAATCTTTACTTCGAATTTAACATTATCGGAGTTATCGAATTATTTCGTAACTGCAAGAGATTCCAAAAATCAAATGGATCGTAGACAACATGAGATAAATGCTGCTCGCATCATGGAACGTATTGAACCATTCGTCAAGGCATTACATGTGGGCGGCAGAAATCGCCGCAGGGAGGGTTATAACGCATGAAGATAGTTGTAGACAGTTCCTTGTTATCAGAGGCTCTTGCGGACGCTGACAAGGCTATATCACCCAAGCCAGTCATGGAGATTTTGTCCGGCATCCTCATCCAGACCACTGATGATGGGATAAATATTACAGGGGCTAGTGAACGAGCGATGATCCAGTCCTATATTCCCGAAGAGCATGTGCAGGTCATTAGACCAGGAGGAGTCGTTCTCCCGAAGATCGCGCTGGAGTTGATCAGTAAGTTGACTGGTGAGATTGAAATTGATGTCGGTAAAAATTGTGATATTACAATCCTCAACAAAAATGAAGAAATAGAAATATCGGGGTTTGATCATGAAGAATTCCCTAAGCCTCCCGATGTGAGCTGGGGTGAAACAACAATGATGCTCGGAAAGGACTTAAAGGAATTCATTAAAAAGACAGCATTCTCGGTAGCGACAGAAACGAAGATGCCTGAAATAACAGGTGTAAACATTTCGCTTTCCGATAACCAGATTAAATTCCTAGCTACAGATAGAAATAGAGTCGCTTCTTCCCGGCGGCAAATGCCCGTGAATGACTTCGGGGACGCCATTGTTGAAGCGCAAGGACTTTCTGAACTGGGGAAAATTTTGTATGACAAAGACGAAATTCAATTCGGCTTTTCAAAGCTGCAGTCGGGCGAGGTATTTGTTGTCTTCATTAAGACGGATCGATTTACTTTCTATTCAAGAGTCCTTGAAGGACGGTTTCCCGACATTGAAAGGCTGCTGTCAAAAGTAGAAACGGTATCATCTATTGAAGTGAATAAAAAGGAATTTTCAAAATCCTTAGATCTGATTTACACGCTGGCAAAGGAAGAAAAAAAGAATCAAGTTCGATTGATTGCTTCAAAAACAGAATTGACCATTCGGGGGAATGGCAAGGGAATGGGTAAAGCAAAGAGGGATCTTCAACTTCTATCACTGAAGGGAGAACCGTTCACAGTTTCATTAAATGCCAAATACATTTTTGATCTCCTCAAAGCCATCGATTCGGATATTGTCACGATCGAGTATTCCGGCAAGATGACAGCTGTAACATTCCGAGGCGAAGAAAGTGAAGGCAGCAAGTACATCATACAACCTTATCGAACAGAAATTTAACTCTAATCTATTGCTGAAACGACTTCGATAAATGATTAAACCAAGTATAACCATTGAAAAACTAAACGAAAGGAAGTTGAAAATGATTGATCTCCCTGGAATGGAAATGAAGTTTACCGTCATTAAAAATGCTGACATCGAGGAATATCTGGACGAAGGAGAAAAAAGCGATCTCTCAAGGTTACTATGGAAAATCGGTAGACTTCGGAAGCTTGATGGAAAGGTGGCTGAACAAACTCATCTCGTAATAAGCACTGATGAATCTTATGTTCAAAAGGTGGTAGATATTTTGAAGGAAAACGGCCACTGGGGCTCGGAACAAGTCCCTAATCAACTGCAATTCCAAATAGTCGATGACATACTTGTTCTACCTGAAGGTAAGGAGTAGCTATGGAGAAGCCGAAAGTATTAGATCCAGGCGAAGTTGAAACTGTCAAAAGTCCATACGGCACATATGAACGCTATTATTTATCCGAAGAAGAACTACAGAAATACCGTGAACTTCCAGAAGATACATTTTGGGACCATAACAGCAAGCCGCATGTTACACCTACCAGAAAAACAAAAGGAGCATAGAGGATTTATTCCTCTTGCTCCAACCTTAACTCTATCAATTCTTTTATATCCTTCAATTCAAGAACCTCAGCTATTTTCTCAAGATGTTCACGGTTAATTGAGGTTCGCATGTTATTGCAAATTTCGCTTACAGCAGCCCTACGAATACCCGTTTTTTCAGCCAGTTGCTTTTGAGTCCAACCTCGATCATCAATGAGTTTTTGAACATTAAGAATTATTGAAACCATGCGTTCTTCCACCTCCAATGAGTAGATTCTATCATATGAAACGTAATTCCGCAATTTCGTAATTATTGTGTTGACGATACGAAATAACGGAATTATAATGAAGATATAAATACGACATAACGAAATTAAGTAACTGATTTGGATGGGAGGGACGACTGTGGATTTAATTTCTCGACTAGAGGCCTATGTAAAAGAAGAACTACAGCCGAATTACACATACCCTATTGGACTGGTGCATACAAAGGCGTTCGAAGAAGCGGGAAAGGGTCGTTTGTATATTTGGATCGATAAGGGCGTGACGTTTGATCACAAGTTCATTGACTTGCCAGAGAAACTATACACTTCAGGAAAAATTTCCTGACCCAGAGAAAGGAAATTCCTATGAATACAAAAACGGTCAACCTTGCAGAATTAGATGATCAACCACAAGCAATCAGAGAAGCAATTGCATTCTACGCTGCTCATACCGTATTGCCAATTCATTTCACAGCAACTGAGCGCGAAAGGCATTACGCGACACTCGAACAGGCGGGGTACTTGGAACGGATATCTTAAAACCGCAGTAACAGCGCGGCGGAAGTACATTGTTATAGCCATAAAATAGATACATAGGAGGTGCAAAAGAGCATGGGAGAGCACAAAACATTCTGGAAACCTGTAAAGGAAGTCAAAGAAAAGAAGACCTACAATAGTCTTCAAAAGCAAAGTAAAGCAAAAGCCAAAAAGGAAGTTCCGGAATGGAAGAAGGATCTCCTTGCTCATCACAAACCAGGCCAAAGTTCAAAAGACCGCTGTGAGTTTACTAATGATATCACCGCAGAGCTCATAGCCGAAGCAAATGGACTCTGCCAATGCTGCAAGTCAGCACCAGATACAACCACTCACCATGTTATGCCGCGTGGCCGTAAGGGTAGGGGAGTAAAGACAAATGGTCTACGC
Source organism: Paenibacillus sp. P46E (assembly GCF_001909095.1). Lineage (NCBI taxonomy): Bacteria > Bacillati > Bacillota > Bacilli > Caryophanales > Paenibacillaceae > Paenibacillus > Paenibacillus sp. P46E. The sequence continues at coordinate 8,561 of NZ_LVYZ01000080.1, read as the reverse complement.
CTTTGCTGGGAATGTCACGATAAAATTCAGACAAACGAAGAACTTCTGCAATTCTGGATTTCAGCGTTCAGAGACAAATATGGTGACCATTTCTGGTTTGATGAAAAGGACTGGGAAGAATTCAATCATAAGCAAAACGCTCTGCAGCAGAAAGAGCGCGAGAAACAAGAGCGCCAGAACCAAATCAAGCCAGTAGTTGATCTTCTTTCAACCGCTGCCGGACGGAGCCTTAAGGCCAAGGAATTACGCTTACTTCAATCCTTTGAAGATAAAGACATAGCAGTATTCGCTACTCTTATGGCAGACGTATTCGGTAAACCACTGGAAGAACCGAAGGTTTACAGCTACGGTGAGCACTTCGATGATTAAGGAGGGTTTTATTTGGCAAAGGTTCGTGATCCTGCACATATAAGGGATCTTGTAAACAAACGTGAGTTGGTGCCTATTTTTGAATCTTACGAATTAGATATATTTCGTAAATTAGAAGAGGTTGATCATCTACTAGCTCGGATATCAAGTGAAGCTGTTACTTGTGGCGTGAATGCAGGAGATTGTCGCGAATATATTCGCATCAACCTAATTGACATGATTGATCAAATAGCCGAAAAACGAGAAACAGAATGGTTGAAACAGGTGAGAAAGACCGGAATAAATACCAAGAAAGTTCGTGTAACAACGGAAAAATAATTAACTGATTACTACGAACGGGAGGATGAGCATGAAGGTAATATCCCGAAAGCAACAGGAAATCATCGACTTTATTGATAGTTACTCTTTTGAATGTCAATTCCCGCCGACTCTACGTGAGATTGCTGAAGCCATGGGCCACAAGTCATTATCGACAACTCATTCCTTTATCGAACGACTGGAAGAGAAGAAAATACTGCGCTGGAAGAGGTATCAGTCAAGAACAATAGTACTCACAAGAAAAGGGATGAATCAGGTATCTAAGGCGGCAAGAAACAAGGGGTTGAGCCAATGACTGAGCTCAGCACAGCAGCCAAGCGAATATGCCAAGACAACTACACATCAAACTGTCCGCGCTGCCCACTCCGGCCGAAATGTGTACGTAACCCCGGCCCCGGGCAAGAGGCATTGGATAGACATGTAGGTGAAGTAAATGCAGCAGCAGAGCAATTGACGAGGGAGGCACCTGGATGATCCAACAAGGAAACATACAGCCGAATCAAATCATAAATGCTGACTGCTTTGATGTCTTCCCGCAAATCAAGACCGCCAGTGTGGACATGATCTTTACGGACCTCCCTTATGGCACAACACAAAGCCCATGGGATTCGGTCCTGCCGTTTGACCAGTTGTGGGCAGCGTATGAACGGATCATCAAGGATAACGGAACGATTCTACTGTTTGCAAAGGCGCCATTTGATAAAATCCTGGCCTGCAGCAATCTCAGGCTCTACAAATACGATTGGATTTGGGAAAAGAACAAGGCAACCGGCCACCTCAACAAATCACTCATGCCGTTGCAAGCTCACGAAAACATCCTGGTATTTTACAAACGTCCGCCGATCTATAACCCGCAAATGAGCCAGGGGCACAAGCCCATGCATGCAGCGACCAATAACCACAAATCAACGGTATACGGTGATGGCGTCCCATGGAGCAACGATGCTGGATCTACCGAAAGGTACCCACGCAGCGTTCTATATTACCCGGTCGTCAACAACGATGACCCGGAGCGAATACACCCCAATCAAAAGCCGGTGCCACTCTGTGAGTACCTGATACAGACCTATACCAACCAGGGGGGGGCTTGTGCTTGATAACTGCGGAGGGAGCTGCACAACGGCTGTAGCGTCAGCGCGAACCGGGCGGGATTACATCGTGATTGAAAAAGACCCGTATTGGGCGGCAGGCGGGGAAAATCGTATTCGCAATATGCAGTTGACACTATTTTGAGGGCATAGCCCCTATAAGGAGAGAACGCAACGCATGACCCAATTAAAGAAGCGTAAGTCAAAGGCTGCAAAGTTCAGGTTGCTACAGTTTATCTCCGGGTTCCACCGGATTCATCATTATTACTGGTCCTACGGCTGGAAGTTCCCATTCATCCGGGTTGGTTACTTTCCTGCTGATTCCTTTGGACAAAAACATGGGTTCAAGAAGTTAAAAGGGCGTCGCAATGAGTACCACGATTGTACAGAAACCGGAATCTATTAAACGGGAGGGCCCAGGCCCTCTCCCCCTATAAAGGAGCTGATAAGCATGGAAAATGTATTGATTATTTGGTTAAACGGCGCACTGGCTGATGTTGCTAAGCAAACAGTGAGGTCAGCACTGAGTCGTAGCTACAGTATCGAAGACCGGGACCTGCAGCAGGTTGACAACGGATTTGAATTTATCTTTGACGATGAAACAGGCGGTAATGCACGGATTGAATTCATAAATGACGATCCGCATTTGTCGGTAAAGATCACAACGGACTTTTCGTGGGAAGCAATACCTTTGTATGACTTGGTACAGGACTGTTTTGAAGATGAAGGGGAGGCATAACCAGTATGAGCAGACAACCGAAATACCGCGCCTGGTATAAGCCGCTGGGTGTCATGATTGAGCCTGAAAAGCTGGAAATGATCAATTTTGAAGTCAAGGTATTGGGTGTTTACTTGAAAATGGACGGCAGAGGCTTCCATAAGCTGCGGCTGTCGGATTTTGAATTGATGTTATATACCGGTGTCTACGATGATCCGTTTAATGAAGATGAAGTTGAGATTGCTGACGGAGATATTATTCGGTTTGAGTGTGAAGATATCGGAACTGTTATATGCGAAGTGAAATTCCAAATATGCGAGTTCCTCTTAATTTCAAATAGCTTCCCAGATGGATTCATGAGACTGGGAGAAGCTGCTGAATTTGACCGGGAGCATTCATGGATTCCGTTCTCTCAGCGACTCGGCAACATCTATGAAAACCCGGAACTGTTCGGGTGAGAGGCGGCGAAGGCATGAAGGCCATAACCATTAAACAGCCCTGGGCGACACTGATCGCCATCGGGGAAAAGCAATTCGAAACCCGCGGCTGGTCCACGAAGCACCGGGGAGAGATAGCCATACACGCCGGGAAGAGGATAGACAAGGCCGCCTGTGAGGTACCGGAGATAAAGGCGGCGCTGGCCCGGCACGGGTACACAGCGGACAACCTGCCTACCGGTGCCGTCCTGGCGACTGCAACAATGGTATTTCCCTATCAGGTCGAGGAAGACAACGGTAGTATTGCAGTATTGTCTGATGATTCAATTGTTCAAGGTGATGAAATCTGGTTCGGGGATTTTTCTCAGGGTCGTTATGCCTGGGAACTGGCGGACGTAAAGCAGCTATCGGAGCCGGTCCCGGCCAAAGGCAAGCTCAGTTTGTGGGAGTGGGAAGGGGCACAGCCGTTATGAGTGAAGCAGGAAAAGTTTCCTTACCGGGAATTGACTCCACGAGATTACAGTCCATCAAAGATAAGCACCTTCGAATGGATAAGGAAATTTTCTGGAATGAATTAGATGTAAAACCCGGTTCTGTCCATGGAGACAGAGCGTGCTTACTCGGAATTATTGATTTTTATCAGGTTGCTTTAGAAGAGGCACAACAAGAAGTAAAAGAGTGGATAGAAGAAGCGAAGCAATGGCGCGATGAATTTATTGATAAAAACAACGAGTTGGCAGAGGCACAGCAGACCATAGCCCGGCTAACCGAGGGGATCAAAGAGATACGAGGAAAGCATGTATATGTATCAGGCCCATCAGTAGTATACGAAATGTTGGGAGCATTGGCAGATGAAAACCCGGCATGCCCAATATGCGGTAGCGGAAACACCATAGAGAATCCAACAAAGACATATATGAGACTGTGTGTGCCTTGCGATAAGACGTTCGTGGTTGGGGAAGGAGCTAAGGAATCATGACAAATGTTCCTAAATGCAAAGATTGCTCGCATTTTAGACAAGAACATGTCCGAAAGTACGACTCCTGCCATCATCCAGAAAAAAGAATCGGCGGTTTTTTTGGGAACATGGATTAAAAGCACAGAACGCCGCGCGACAAGTCCCAAATGGTGCCCATTACGTAAGGAGGCTCAGCCATGACACAGGTACAGATGATCAAAACCTTCGAGTTGCTGAACCCTGCTGAATTCTTTGGGAAAATTCTGATTGAGACACGGGACGCAGAAACTGCCGGTGCAGCTAAGTACAACTATTTTCTCGAATACAGCGATTGTCTACCAGATGTGACCTTTGGGGATTTCGTTCGGAAGGTGAAATGCAGAACTACAGGAAGCCGACAGGTAGCTCCACCGATGCCTCAACCGGACAATATTATTCCGGAAGGAAAAACCTGCGGATCATGCCTACATTGGAACCGATGCAGCGCCTTGATAGGCTGTCTGACAGGCGATGAAACTATTTGTGATTTCGCACCAATCCGGTACAGAGAAGCGCCGATCGACCCCAGATAGAGGGCAGAGGCTGCTTATATGGTACTAAGCCAAGTAAGGAAGTAGTAGACGCATATTGCGTATTAGGGAAGAGAAATTCGCTTTGATAACGAAATGATGTTTTTGTCCTTATCATCACCATGGTCAGCATTTTCTTCTATATCTTTTTTCTCGTCGTGAAACTCAACAGGAGATTGGGCCGTGATGTAGTCAAACGGAGTGTAATTATTACTTGGTAATTTTCTTGTGATTAATGCCTTGACGAGGATGAAACCTAATAAGATATTGAAAAAACCGAATGCTCCAAACAACAAGTATTGTACTAAGTTCATTGTTAACACCGCCTTTGTTTGATTTTATATTTGAATGTTAATATTTTCAAGTTGCAAGGTTGCTGAGTGCTATTCATTCGACCGAGATTTGAACAGTACGAGAGTACCGGGCCGTTGACGCATACTGCGAAGAAAGCAGGATACGTTTCTCCTATCGCTTTCAAGTTATTAGACTATAGTTCGTTAATTGCTTGAACAACTAGTTCCAACGCTTTAAGTCTTCTTTCTAAAAGCGTTCTTTGTGGACTACCGATCTTTGACTTAGCATAACTGTTCTCAACTGACGGGGTTAAACCAATAAGAACTTTTCGGGCCTCTACTAAATCTTCATGTGTGTATTGATGAGGTTTTTGATTCCAGATGTTTTCTAGAATAGCTAAGCCGATGTAAACAGCATTGAGTCGTTTCTTTACTAGGGTTGTATTTGCGCCATTTTGAGTCATCTGGGACAAGGCGTTCTCGAGTTTTTTGATTGTAGATTGCAAAGATCTTATTGATTCCAATTTCTCTACATTAGATACATCTTCCATATGTATATACTGTCCTTTCTTCGCTTCCAAATTATTATATTGAGCACTGTATTTCAATAGGTCCTACTTTTTCTCTTATAAAATTATATACCAGGACGATAGGCCACCGATACGACCGAAAAACCCAACGAAGTGGGGGCCGATACCCGGCTCTCCCCTATAACAAGGAGGATATAACCATGGCGATAATTTTAGACGCTTGCTGCGGAAGCCGAATGTTCTGGTTCGACAAGCAGCAGCCAGACACCATATACATGGACAATCGTGAACTGTCAGACGTTTTGTGCGATGGTCGCACTCTGAATGTTAGCCCAGACGTTGTTGCAGACTTTCGAGCAATGCCGTTTGAAGATGAATCATTTTACTTGGTCGTATTCGACCCCCCACATTTGGTTAAAGCCGGAGAAGAATCGTGGTTGGCCAAGAAGTACGGAAAGTTGAATGAAATGTGGCAGTTCGACATTAGACAAGGATTTACTGAGTGCATGCGGGTTCTTAAACCAAACGGTACATTAATTTTCAAGTGGAACGAGGATCAAGTGTCTCTGAGTGAAGTCCTGAAAGCCATCGGGTACAAGCCACTATTCGGAAATAAACGCAGTAAAACGCACTGGTTGGTATTTATGAAATTTGAGGAGGTACACCCCCAATGACCACACTCGTTAAGACTCAATCATGCCCTTACTGTGGAACGGATGTAGATGACTCACATGCCGAGTGGGAAGAAGGAACCCATACGATAGAGTGTGACAGATGCCATCAAGAGTATTCTGTCACCACTGAGTATGAATTTCTCGGCTGGGATATTGAAAAAGTATGTCATGGATGCGGAGAGATCGAGAGTGAATGCTATTGCGATGAGCCGCAATTGACCAAGGAGAGTGACCCCCAATGACCAAAACACCCCGGGACTGGCAAAATGATATGGAGATGTGCGAGGCACAGGAAGGCGAACAATGGTTCAACAACGGCAACCGTCTGGAAGAATACGACAGGTTGACTGAAGAAGGGTGCCGCCCAATAGCAGAGTTTGAACGAGAAGGAGAGGCTGTGTTTGCTGCTGAATGTCGTGAAGCCCTTCCCTACTGGCTCCAAAAAGCCAAGACACTGAAAGAAACTATCGAAATGGCAATGAACGAATACCACCTATGGCAGAGTGGAGATTCCGCAGCTCCGATGATGTACGGAATTCTTGAACAAGCCATGTCCACCCTTTACCCAGATACCCCAGCACCCTCACCTGACTATATTGATGTTAAATTTCCAAGGGCCATAAATGAGTCATGGGCTTTCATTAAAGGGGATGGAAGTTTCACTGGCCCGCAGCTAAAACAGTGGACTAATGATTTAGGCCCGGACCTGAGTCAGCAGATATTAAGAGTGCTGATACAAACCATATGGGCAGATTATGGCGGCAAGGCTACCCAGGTGGATACACCGGAGATTATCGCAAGGCATATTGACGAATGGCACGAAGATTTTGGGGATGTGCTCTGGTGGGAGTTTCCGGTTTGTGAGCCTCCATACTGTGGAACTCCAATAGATGTAGACTGGCCGGGATATCACACTCACTGGACGCCACTCACGATTCCAGCAGCCCCAGCACCCAAGGAGGGCACACCGGATGCAAGTGTCGATTAACGTAGTATGCACCTGCGGAGCGAAGATGACGGTAACGCCGCCGGCAGCAATCCATAGTTCACCAAAGCACCTGAGAAAATTCCAGTTAAACTGCTGCTATTGTGAAGGTTTGATAGGAACATTTGAAGTGAATATCGGAGATCGAACAGATCAGTAGTTTGGCTGTACTTAACTTATAAGGGGGCATAGACACATGTGGCAAATCAGAATTTATGATCGGAATCATTTCTGGGATGACAATTATGACCTGATGGAACTTGTGAAAGAAGTAGAGGTAGAACCTGAATTCGGAGAAACATTTGAGATCAACGGCAAAACATATCGGTGCTGCGGTAAAAGCCTTCAGGCAAAAGTCTTAGGCGTAGAAGAAATAACTATTAATCAAGAGCCTGACGAAGAGTGTGGCGACGAACTGATCTGCCCTTACTGTGGTCATGAGCAAGGAGACGCATGGGAATTGAGTGCAGATAGCGACAAGATGGAATGCGGGAGCTGTGGTTCAGAAATTGAATATGAGCGAGAGTATTCAGTCTCGTACACTGTCAAGCCAGTAAAAATGTGCGATGTTGTGAAATTGTAATTCAGGGGCCAGACCCCAAAGGGAGAGGATACACGATGGACGACAAAATCGAATTACGGATGTGGGATACAGAAGAAAAGCAGTTTATGAGCCATTCTCGCGTTTTAGAGAGTCGGGTGTCTGATATCGAAAAGAACGGACAAGAAAGATTCATTTTCCAGCAATACACTGGCTTGAACGACAAAGACGGCCGGAAGATATATGCAGGGGATATCGTCAAGCATGAAGACTTTTCTATTGGGTGCACGATCGACTTAAACATTACTGGTGTAGTAAAAATGGTAGACGGTTCATGGTGCGTAGAGAGAGGCGATAACGGAGATTACCTGTTCACGGAGACAGGTACGAATGAAGTCATAGGTTCGATATTTGAGAATCCGGAACTACTAGAGGTATAAGGGGGAGAAGAGGATATGAGCAGCACAGAAATTAAATCATCTGCTGATGAGGGACTAACCAATATCATTGCTCAGGCACTACAAGTGTTCCCGAAGTCATTTGTAAATCGCAGTAACGAAATTATCTTAGAACCTAAAAATAACGTCTACTTTCGTTTAGTCGATGTTCGTTCGGAATTGGACTTCAAGTGCAAAATGTTTGCCTGGGTGTCGCGGCCGATCGCTAAGAGCTTAAACAAGTATTGGGCGCTGCGGGTTCTAAGAAGTTTTAATGAGTTGTTGGGTACTAACTTCACCAAAGATGAAATGTACGAAATTTACGATCAGTTGGGAAACGATATAAACCGGAAGTTGACAGTGCAGTTCGTTGAATCTGGGTACGACATGACGTTATTGATACGAAATTAACACATTGGCCGTCAGGACATCGAATAGCGAACAAATAATCCCAGTGCAGTGAGGCTGAAGAGGGTTACCCCATCAGCCCCAGCAAAAGTTAATATTGATTACTTTCTTTTATATTTTGAATTCAAACGCTCTTCACGTATTCTTTCGATTTTTTGACTTTTTTCTTTCTCTTTTTTATCGGATTCCTCATTTAGCTTAATTAAATAGTCAAAAGTTTTTATCAATCTTGAAAC
>NZ_LVYZ01000079.1:0-28354 GCF_001909095.1 Paenibacillus sp. P46E | reverse complement strand
ACCTAATTCTGGCTTGTGGGACTCTTTTTTTTGATAGATTTCGATTATGAAAAATAAAGCATCAAAAATCTTATTTAAAATTTTCTTTAAAAATGTGAAAAAAATCACATGACAAACGAATAATACTGTGATATATTTAACACATAGAGAACAAGTTCATTTTTTCACAAACTTTCATCCCGAATAGGAGAGATTAAAATGAAAACTTTCGAAACGGATTATGTAACCAGAAACCTTCTGCAACTGTGCTACAACTGTGATGATGCACACCTGTGTGAAACAGAAGAACAATGCAAAGCTTGCTGGGCAGACAATGGTATGCTTCCTGAAGAAACAGATGAAACAAAACAATTATTGGATCTCGTACACGCTTAATCAAAGTTGCCGGATCGACGTTAATGAAGACCACTTCTAAGCTCTGAAAAGAGAGCTGAGTGGTCTTTTTGCCTTGTCTGCAATTATAGATCATCGAAAATAAAATTTTTGTAATGCTGTACGGAATACCTGAGGCATATACATGTACAGAAGTGCCTGAATCCTGGCGGGAACAGGAGAACATGGGGAATAAGGGGGATTAAGTCATGGGAATAGGCCCGGATCCAGCTTGGATGTTTGATCTTACGGGGACGGTAATACCGATCTTTCTTGCTGTGGTGATTGGCATTGTCGCTGTTTCTGCAGGCAGGGGGCTGCTTGCATGGAGCCGGAACAACAGATCGCCCCTATTGACCACCCCTGCCCGCATCGTCAGTAAACGCAGTGAACTCCGGCAGCAGCTGCAGGAAGACAGCAATAACAGCCGTACGAACACCACCTATTATTTGACCTATGAACTGGAGAATGGCGTGCGGATGGAGTTCAAGGTAGATGGCAATGAATACGGCATGAGTGCGGAGGGAGACAGGGGGATTCTGACTTATCAGGGTACAAGGTACCAAGGGTTTCAGCGGCAGCCCCATTACTCCACAGCAGATTAGGGAATATGTAAGTTGATTATAGAATAGCGCCGTATATTATAGATTCCCCTTGTTTCCAATTCGAGGAACAAGGGGATATTTGTATCAGAGAACAGGAACAGGGAGAAAATTGGGCGCAGCAGTCACCTCTTAGGCGAATGCACATACAATACAGCAAGCAGTTGAGAAAGTGTAGGCTAAGGAGGAGAAAGAGTGGCCGTAATTAAAGCAAACTCGGGGGATGTAAGGGTACTTGCACGGTTGATGCGGGCAGAAGCCGAGGAGGATGGAGATTCTGGCATGCTAATGGTCGGCAATGTTGGCGTCAACCGGATACTAGGCAACTGTCTGGATTTCAAAAACATCCGCAATGTGAATGACATGGTCTTTCAGAGTCCAGGTGGCTTCGAAGCTCCGCAGAAAGGATATTTCTACCAGCGGGCCAGGGAGTCTGATATCCGTCTCGCCAGACGTGCTATCGGTGGTGAACGAACCAGGCCAGCATCTAACGCCCTCTGGTTTTTCCGTCCCGTCGGAGACTGCCCGGCGACCTGGTATAACCAGCAGAATACCGGCCGGTATAAAGCACATTGCTTTTACACTCCCACAAGCGAGGACTGTCCTGCAGTATACTAAACCGTTCAGGTCAGCGGATGCGGAGACAGCCGGGAATTTCGGTGCTTCGCTTCCGCTGCCCAAATCTGGTTCTACTCCAGGTAGTGCTTCTCTGAGTGACCGTTAGCTTGAGAACGAGCTTCAGCTTACCTTAGGCTGTCCGAATCAGCCTGCACATCAACAATAACTAGGAGGTTTTTAAAAGATGATCGTTCAACCTTACCGCCCCGTTACTTATACGATTGGCAGCAATCCCTCTGGTGCAATGAACAATATGAACAACATGAGCAATGTAGGCAACATGAATAATATGAACGGCATGCATAGCATGAGCCCAATGGGAATGGGGAATATGGGCACTATGGGTACTGGTACAATGGGTACTATGGGCTCTATGGGCAACATGGGTACGATGAGCGGAACGCCCCCCCAAGTCACCAGCGGCAGCCCAATGACTCCAACAGGCAACGTAGTATCGACTACCGCTCCAGTCTATGAGCAATCATACATCGAAAACATTTTCCGGCTGAATCTGGGCAAAGTCGGTACCTTTTACTTCACATACGAGAATAACAAGGATTGGAACGCCAAGGTCTATACTGGTGTCCTGGAAGCTGCAGGCCGGGACCACATCATTATAAGTGACAAAGCCACCGGACAGCGCATTGTGCTGCTGATGGTGAACTTCGATTATGCTACCTTTGATGAGCCGCTTGTTTATCAATACCCCGGTACGATTGGCAATCCTCCGACTACACGCAACTATCGTTAACGACAATATGCATATCTTAGTTTAACAGGGAACGGGGCTGTCCCAAAAGTAGGTTTTCTATGGCGGAAGACGGTTCTCTTCATTCTTAAAACCACATTAAGTGAGCAGAGCAGCGATTCTCCCGTTATTGGAGGATCGCTGCTCTGCGTTTTTGGTCATTAGTGGCTTGCTTCAGCAGATGGTGTGCAAGGGAAAGCCAACCGACCTCAAGCGTCACTTTCTCCATGCCGCGAAGCAGAAACCGCCGGAAGCCCCGGTTGTTCTTCAGTTGTCCAAATACACTTTCTGGTTCTGTCATTCGGCGTACGGACAACGCATAGCCTTCCTCGCTTCGCAGGGTTTCCCGAGCTTGCTTCTGGTACCGCAGCCGTTCCAGACTAACCACCACTTCCCGATTTCCTGCTGCCTTCGTACATTCTTCAGGGGGCAGCCCTCACAGGAGTGACTTCGGTAATGACGTTTCCGAATTTCATATCCACTCTCTAGGATTTCCTTGCTTTCTTTGCGAAAATGCAGCGTTTGTCCGGCTGGACATGTCCATGTATCCTCCATTTCGGTGTACGTCCAGTTCTCAATCTTTCCGATGTTTTCTTTCCACGCTTTGCTCTTTTCTTTATGGTAGCTGCCGTATTTCACTACCGCCTGAATCTTTTTCTTTTCCAGATAGGCGTAGTTTTCTTCACTCCCATAACCTGCGTCCGCAATTACTGTTTGCGGGAGTCTCCCGAAGATCTGCCGCGCTTTTTCCATGTGCGGCTGGAAGCCGCGGGTGTCGGTCGGTCTTGGATGGAGGCTGTAGGCCAGAATAAACTGGTTTTCCGTTCCGATTTGTACATTGTAGCCAGGTTTGAGTTGACCATTACGCATGGGGTCTTCCTTCATCCGCATGAAGGTTGCATCCGGGTCTGTCTTACTAAAGCTGTTTCGGTCCCCAAGCAGGGTTTGGTATTGCTCATATTTCGCTCCTGTTCTTCTTGTTTCTCTGCAGCCTCAATGCCCTCAAACAATGCATGTACCTTTTCTTGCAGCTTGGCCTTATGCTTACTAACGGCTTTGCCCCACACGAAGGTATCGCGATTGGCGTTAGCCTCAATTTTGGTTCCGTCCACAAAGTACTGCTCCAGAGAAACGTATTTTTCGTCAGCCAAAAACTGAAGCACGGCGGTAAATACCGTTTCGAGGACATCTTTCATTCGCAGGGAACGGAAGCGATTAAGGGTACGGAAGTCTGGTCGCTGCCGTCCGGCCAGCCACATGAAGGGAATGTTCTCCCGTACCGCTTTGGCGATTTGGCGAGATGAATATATTCGCTGAGTGTAAGCGTAGATCATAACTGTGGTGAGCATTTTCTTCTTCCAGATCCATTGGCAAGCAAAGTTGGTCCATGGTATATTGAATGTACAAAGAAACCTCTCCTTTGAAATGGTTGGTCGCACTTCCATTTTACCAAAGAAAGGTTTCTTTTTTTATGATTTTTAGAAGGATTGTCGTACATTTCCCGCTTAAACAGCGGAGAGGACGGAACGATTGTGGAAAAGCGGCAGCGGTCGCCTTGGTCTCCGGATTTTCACCGCTAAGGGGAATGAAAAAAATCTGGAGAGCACAGCGATTGGAACAACGGTCCGTTCGCGTAGCGTCCTCACAAGCGAAACCGTCTATCTGACTCCAAAAAAAGAGCTGTTCCAAGCAGCCATTTCATGGCTTATGGGACAGCCTCTTTCTTAGCATTCCGGTGTACGGAGGTTGACGGAAGGGGTATTTAAGATTTAACCTTAAGTAGAAGAAGGATCATTCTTTCACGGAATTACTATTATTGATACAGCGCAAACAAAGATGATATTTTTACACTTGTTCGCACCTGTTTTTATACGCAAAGTAATATTATAATAATGTGTATATTTATATTCGTGATTCCAGTCAGGAGATGAACGCATTGGGAAATTGATTCAGAAAGGAACTGTTGTTGCTGCAACAATTGCCGACATTTTGAACAAACGAAGGAGGTGGGCCTATCCGCCTGAATCGTGGAGACGGTGGATAGGAGTATAAATTGAGCGACCCTTTACCCGGTATATTACATGTAGGTCTAATTATTTTGCTGGTTCTGTTAAATGGCTTTTTTGTTTCGGTTGAATATGCGATGGTGAAGGTAAGAAGCGGACGCATAGATTCCCTGATGGAGGAAGGCAGTAAACAGGCAGTGGCAGCAAGTAATATCGTACACAATCTGGATGGATATCTGTCCGCCTGTCAGCTTGGCATCACTCTTGCTTCTCTGGCACTTGGTTGGCTGGGAGAACCGGCGATCGCCACGATTGTGGGACCCATTGTAACAAGCCTAGGATTTGGCGAAACTTCAGTGTATGTGATTTCGCTGATTATTGCTTTTATGTTCATCACGGTTCTGCATATTGTACTCGGAGAACTTGCTCCCAAAACCATTGCTGTGAACAAAGCTGAAGCAGTACTTCTGCTAACCGCTGGTGCGATGAATGTTTTTTACCGGATCATGTATCCTTTCATCTGGATCGTTAAAGGTCTGGCCAGCGCTCTGCTGCGTATTTTCCGCTTATCGCCTGCCTCGGAGCTGGCTACAGCACATACGGAGGAAGAAATCCGCATCCTTATGCAGGAGAGCAACAAGAGCGGATTGATCGATAATACAGAAATGACCTTGGTCGATAATATCTTCGAGTTTGCTGATACGATGGCTCGCGAAATTATGATTCCGCGTACAGAAATGATCTGTCTGAACAATCATCTGACGGTTGAAGAAAATATGGAGATTGCCTTTGACGGGATGCGTACAAGATATCCGGTCTGCAACGGTGATAAAGACCATATTCTGGGCTTTATTCATATCAAGGATCTGATCCGGGACAATGCACCGAAATACAATGAACTGATTCGTCCCATTCTTACCGTTCCGGAATCGATTCAGATTAGTGCCCTGCTCAAAGTAATGCAGCGTGCGAAGACGCAAATCGCCATTCTGATCGATGAATACGGCGGCACCTCCGGCATGGTTACGCTTGAGGATATCATGGAGGAGATCGTCGGTGAAATTCAGGATGAATTTGACGAGGAGCGCCCTGGAGTAGAGATGCTGGGAGAGAACGAATTCTCCATTGACGGTTTGATGCTGATTGAAGAGATCAACGACCGGTTGGGGCTGAACATGGAAACGGATGATTATGATACCATCGGCGGATGGTTGTATTCCAAGCTTGAAGTAAACCCGCCGCAAAAAGGCCAGATATTTGAATTTGATAGTCATTTATTTGTGGTAGAAGAAACAGATAACAAACGGATATCCCGGATTAAAGTAATGAAAGTCGAGTTTTTGGCTGAAGAGGCTGGAGCTTGATCAAATCATAGAAGGTGATCCATGACATGGCGTCAAGAAAGACGCTGTGTCTTTTTTTATACAAAAAATCCCTTGGGAATATAGTTTTTTGTCGATTCGAGTCGTTTTGTGGCGGGTAAAAGAGTGTAACTGATCGTAGTGAAATCATTTTGTAGAGAGAAAGGAGAGAGGCCGATGACTCATCACTCATTTCACAGCGTATTGCTGGTCCTCTTTTCTATTGTAATAGCATGCTTATCCACCTTCATAGCAGTAGACCTCTCAGAAAGAATAGTACGCAAAAAGAGAAGTATGCCCTTTGTTCTTTTCAGTTCCTGTAGTCTTGGAATAGGGATGTGGGGTATGCATTTTATTAGTCTGGGTGCAATCAAGCCAGATAACACTGTGTCCTACTATCTGCCTCTGCTCTTATTATCGCTGGTTGTACCTATAGCAGCATCTTATGTGCTTCTGCTGCTGCTCAACAATCCCCGTTTGCGCAACAGCAAGACAACCCTTGTCTTGAGTGGCTGTTTATTCAGCTGCGGAATCCAGATCATGTATTACAGCGGAATGCTGGCTATGCAATATACGGCGGCTTTTGAACAAAGCATGGTTTCGATTGTCGGTTCTTTTTTACTATCACTGGTCATTCCTGTGGTTGCAGCTTCATATAAAGCCAGTTGGATTGAGAAGCGATATAATATGTTTTCTGCCGGGAAAATCAAGCTAATACTTATGTTGACCACAGTAATAGCGGGAAGCAATTATATAACTATGGCTGGAGCTACTACTACCGTAAATTCAGTTCCGTTCACCTACATGGGCAGGACTCCGCTTCTGAATGATTCGATGCTGGGCATAATTCTTGCAGGTACTTTTCTGTTGGTTATGGCAGTTGTGCTGGTTCTTATATACAAAGACAGGAAGCAGGTGCTCTTCACCTCAGAGTTTAATGAGCAGCGCTATGCGGCCCTTTTCGAGTTCAGTCCGGATATGGTGATTTGCATCGACCCTTTGGGCAAAAAGGTGATCAGTGCCAATCCTTCCCTATGGCGGACAACAGGTTATGACCAAGAAGAGCTGAGTGACTACAAAAGTATTTTATTCAGTGCCCAGGATGCTCAAGCGCTCAAAGCAGCCATAAAGCGCGCTGCTGGCGGGCAGTCCGGGAAGCTGGAATTGACCGTCAAAACCAGAAGTGGAAACAAACTCATCTGCAGTACTACCGTCTTCCCATTAATGAGCGAAAAGGGGAACTACATCTATATTATCGCAGAAGATATCACTGCACTGGCTGAACAACAAAATGAGCTTCTCATTGCCAAAAATGCGGCTGAAAGTGCGGCAAGGATGAAAAGTGAATTCCTGGCTACGATGAGTCATGAGATCCGTACACCGCTTAACGGCATTATTGGCATTAACGAACTGCTCGCCGAGGAAATCACGGTTTCGGAGCACTTGGATTTACTTAAGCTGCAACATACGAGCAGTCATGCATTGCTGAACGTGATGAACGATGTGCTTGACATATCCCGCCTGGAAGCAGAAAACTTGCTGCTGGTAAAATCGGATTTCAAGCTTACTTCACTGATGCGGGAGTGTATGAACCTGTTCAAGGTTACTGCAAGTTATAAAGAATTGACAATGACTCTTCAGGTCGATTCCGCCCTTCCTGAATGGTTCATCGGCGACAGTGCGCGCATCCGGCAGATTTTGGTGAATCTGATCGGCAATGCAGTCAAGTTTACTCATCAGGGCGGAATCACTGTATCGGTAGCTCCTTACAGCTCTCAGGGGGCCTCCGTGGTTCTTGAATTCACAGTGAGAGATACAGGCATTGGCATCGCCCCCGAAAAGCTTGAACTGTTGTTTCAGCCGTTCTCCCAGGGGGATGCTTCCCACACCCGCAGATATCCCGGCACTGGCTTAGGATTGGCAATTTGCAAGAAGCTAGTTGAGCTAATGGAAGGAAGTATATGGTCGGATAATGCCAGAGGCGGGGGGAGTGTATTCAGCTTCAGGATCCCTCTACAGGGAATGGAGCCTTCTCATCAACAAGAACTGCGGGGCATACAGGAAAGCAAAGAGAAGTCTGAGGTGGTATGAATGAAGGTTTGCCAATATGAGAGTTTTAATTATATAATTTTAAAGGAAATACCATTATTTCAACAGTCCCGCCGGGACAGAAAGGAACTCTCATTTGAACAAATCTAAAAAAAACAATGTCATGGTTCCCCAAATGAGTAAAGCGGAGAAACGCAGGGCAGAGCAGGAACAGCAGAAGCAGAAAACGAGAATTCTGATTATTAGCACGGTAGCCATTGTAGTGATTATTTTTACTCTTCTATTTATACTTGCGTCGAAAGATTCGTCTTCAAATGCAGGTTCAGGCAAAGCGGTTGAATTCAATTACAGCGAACTGCCAAGACTGGGTAAAGCAGATGCCCCCGTTAAAATCGTTGAATTCGGTGATTTCAAATGTCCGGCGTGCGCCAATTTTGCAGGTGTCATCAAGCCACAGCTGGCCCAGGAATATGTGAATCAGGATAAGGCTGCTATATACTTCGTAAATATGGCCTTTATCGGTCCGGATTCCGAGACAGCCTCCCTGGCAGCCCTGTCTGTATACCATCAGAACAGTGAAGCTTTCTGGACGTATTACGATGCGATTTATGCCAATCAAGGGGATGAAAAAGCAGAATGGGCTACAGAGGAATTCCTGGTGAACCTGGCTGAGAAACAAAAGCTGCCAATCGATCTGGATCTGTTGCGTAAGGATATCAAGGAGAAGACCTATGAGAGTGAGCTGCAACGTGATATCAGTCTTGCCAAGGATACAGGAGTAACTTCAACGCCTACTGTATTTATCAACGGACACAAAGTAGATGAGCCATTCAACATGGCAGCTATTGACGCACAGATAAAGTCCGCTTCCGAAGCAGTGAAGGCCGAGTGATGAAGTTCTCTACGTTCTGCAGACGCCACTGTCTCTATCTGGCCTGGTTTGTGTCTGTTATTGCAGTAGCGGGCAGCTTGTATCTAAGTGAGGTGCTGAAGTATGAGCCTTGCAAGCTTTGCTGGTTCCAGCGTATCTTCATGTATCCACAGCTGATTCTTCTGGGAGTAGCTACATACCGGAATGACAAAAAAATTATTCCCTATGTACTTCCATTAAGTCTTATTGGGGGCAGTATTTCTATTTATCATTATGCCGAGCAGAAGATTCCCGCACTTAGCAAGGTGCTCCCGTGTACAATTGGCGTACCCTGTAATAAGGATTATCTGAATTTTTTCGGGTTCATTACGATTCCACTTCTTGCGCTGATCGCCTTTGCTCTAATCACGATTTTGCTCTGGACCGGACGTAAAGAGGACACAATAGAGTAGCTGAAGCCACTGCAGAATTTAGAGCACAAATCATTCCTGGAATTTCAGACACAAATGAGGTTCAAAACCCTGAAAAAACACGTGATGACGGGATAATCGCAGAGAATGAAAGATCGCGTTATCTCTCATCTTGGTTTTGCGTAAATTGGATGTTTTTTCATTCTTTTTTCATTTTTTTCACCGCTTTACGGAAGACGTATTGTAGACTATCATTAGACCTTGTGAGAAGTTGAATATGCGCTGAATTTTCCGTATGGAAAAACGGGGGAACCAACATTGGCCTAAGCGCCAAAGGGGTGAATCGGAAACGGTCCGGAAGGGCTGCAACCGTAGGGCTACCACAGCCCGAATCCGCCAGCTAACCTCGTAAGCAATGGTGGGATAATGACGATGCGTAAGCATGCGGATCATTTCCGTATGCTTATTTTTGTGCCTGCATTTATGAAATCCACCAATGAAAACAGCGCACGGTATTACCGTTTCAACGTAAGCAAAGAGAGGAACTGTTATTACAATGGTAAGCAAGGTAAAACGACTATTGATCGGGCGTCCGATGAAGTCGAACGAACTAGATCATGAAAAGTTATCCAAGGTGAAAGCACTGGCTGTCCTGTCTTCTGATGCGCTATCGTCTGTAGCCTACGGAACGGAACAAATCCTGATTGTACTGGTGGCCGCAGGCTTCACAGCCATCTGGTACTCATTGCCAATCGCATTAGCCGTATTGGGCTTGCTGGCTATTTTGATTTTATCCTATCGTCAGACCATCTTTGCTTATCCGCAGGGCGGAGGCGCGTATATCGTAGCCAAGAGCAACCTCGGGGTTCCTACCGGACTCCTTGCTGGCGGATCGCTCCTGGTAGATTATATTCTGACCGTAGCGGTTAGTGCATCAGCGGGTACGGATGCGATCACATCCGCTTTTCCGAATCTTCATAATCATAGTGTGTTAATCGCCGTAACCGTTATTCTGCTCTTGACTATTGTCAACCTGCGGGGCGTTACGGAATCTGCATCTTTCATTGCAATTCCCGTGTATTTATTCGTGGTATCGATCTTCGTGTTGATCATTGCAGGGGTATTCAAATATGCGACTGGCGGAGCCCATGCTAATGTCCCTGAGATTGGGGCAGCGGTATCGAATGTAAGTTTGTTTTTACTGCTTAAGGCTTTCAGCTCCGGCTGTTCAGCTCTGACAGGGGTAGAGGCTGTATCGAACGCCATTCCAAACTTCAAGGCGCCTGCAGAGAAAAATGCAGCCAAGACTTTGATGTTAATGGGAATTATCCTGGGAAGTATGTTTACCGGAATCACACTGCTTGCTTACTGGTACGGAATTACACCGGATACCAAAGCCACGGTTGTATCCCAAATCGCTGAATCTACTTTTGGACGTGGCGGTTTATACTTTTTCATACAAGGGATTACTGCTGTAATTCTGTTCCTGGCAGCCAATACAGCTTATTCCGCTTTCCCGCTGCTGGCGTTTATGTTCGCTAAAGACAAGTACCTGCCCCATGCATTTATGGTCCGAGGTGACCGCCTGGGCTTCTCGAATGGTATTATCTTTCTAGGTGTATTATCAGCCCTGCTTGTAGCTGCTTTTCACGGGAATACTGAAAGTCTGATTCCTTTGTATGCGGTGGGTGTATTTATTCCGTTTACACTGTCCCAGCTGGGGATGATGGTGCACTGGTATAAAACCAAACCTAAAGGCTGGCAAAATAAATTTACCGTGAATACGGTGGGTATGCTAACAACTCTGACGATTACTCTGATCTTCATTATTACGAAGTTCTCCAGTGTCTGGATGGCTTTTATCTTCCTGCCCGTTGTAATGTTCGTGTTCCACCGTATACACCGCCATTACCTCAATACTGCCGATCAGCTGCGTATTTGCCCGGCAACGGATAAACCCTGCATCAAAGGAAGCACCGTGGTTGTTCCTGTCTCGGGTGTGACTCGAGCTGTACTGCATTCGATCAGCTATGCCAAGTCCTTAACGGATAATGTGGTGGCCGTCTATGTCGGGTTCGATGAAGAAGAAATTAATAAGATGGAACAGAAGTGGGAGGAATGGAACCCGGGAGTGCGCTTAATTGTACTGCGTTCCCGCTATCGCAGCATTCTGCGCCCACTGGTCAAATTTATTGAAACAGTCGAGTGGAAAACCGCTTCGACTGATCATATTACAGTACTTATTCCACAGTTCGTTACCAAGCATTGGTGGCAGGCAATTCTGCATAATCAGACCAGCTTGTTCATCCGCTCGTATCTGATGAATCAAAAAGATATCGTAGTAGCGACAGTGCCTTACCATTTGCACAAATAAGATATACTTCGTAGCAGGGCAGTTTCCGGATACTTCGGGAGCTGCTTTTTTTTATGGTATGATTAGGAAAAATCAGAACAATTCAAGGGGAGATTTTTATGGCAATCTATTTCATAAGACATGGGATTGATGATGAAGGTTTTCGTGGCGGATGGAGTCAACGGGGGCTCGTTCTTGAGGGTTACAGACAATCGGAGAAGCTGGGGCTTTATCTTAAGCAAAACCAGTCCACATTCCATATTCATCGTCTCATTAGCAGTGATTTACAACGGGCGTTGGATACTGCAAATGAGATATCTAGAATTCTGGAATTACCTGTTGAAAGCAGTGGTCACTGGAGAGAAACGAACAATGGTGTTATTGCCGGCATGCCCAATGAAATAGTGGATGAACGATACCCGGGTTTATATTTCTCAGGCTTACGGATGGATGAACGTTATCCTGGTGGAGAAAGCCCGGTTGAGTTTTTAACCCGCATAAGAGAAATCCTAACAACCTTATGTGAAGAACAATTAAGAACCGATCCGACTGAAAATGTAATTGTTGTTACACATGGTGGAGTAATAAATATAATCTACCATATTCTGAAAGGATTAGAATGGACGAACAAAAGCAGTAAGGCATTTCCGGCATCTTATACTAGTATTCACAAAGTAGAGTTTTGCAATGGAAAGTGGGGGATTTCTCTAGAAAACCTGACAGAGCATCTGTGAAGAAAGGCAGGTAATGCAAAAAGGAAAATATTTTTATTGACATAGAGAATGATAATCAATATCATTTAATGAGACGTGGCGAAGCATCCAACCGTTGAAATCATTAGATTTTACATATACAGGATTTAATTAATGTAAGGTGCTTAATGTGCTTTACCTGAGAGAAGAGATCCCTGTGAAACCATAAAACTTTAGGGAGTGATGATGATGTCGGAACGTTTGAACACAGATCAGTTAAGTATTGGGTATGCGGAGGCATTGATTGTCAAAGGACTGAACCTGTCTCTTCCAACTGGAAAAATCACAGCACTAGTGGGGGCGAACGGTTCGGGGAAATCTACCATTCTCAAGACGATGGCGCGTATCATGAAGCCCAAGAGCGGCAGCGTGATGCTGGACGGCAAGTCGATTCATAACCTGTCTACCAAAGAAGTAGCCCGGCAACTGGCGATCCTGCCGCAGAACCCCACTGCACCTGACGGACTTACGGTATCCGAGCTGGTGAGCTATGGACGTTATCCACATCAGAAGGGCTTTGGTACGCTTACTTCTGAAGACCGCAGCATTATCGCGAATGCAATCTCTGTGACGGGTATGGAAGAGTTCCACGACCGTCCAATTGACCGTCTATCCGGAGGACAACGCCAGCGGGCCTGGATTGCGATGGCTCTGGCGCAGCAGACCGATATTCTGTTCCTGGACGAGCCGACCACTTTTCTTGATATGGCTCACCAGCTGGAGGTTCTCCAACTCCTGCAGAAGCTGAATCAGGAAGAAGGCCGCACGATAATTATGGTGGTGCATGATCTGAATCATGCTTCCCGTTATGCCCAGCATATGGTAGCAATCAAATCCGGGAATGTGATTAGTGAAGGGGCACCAGTTGAGGTAATGACGCCAAGTGTACTGCGTGAAGTATTCGGGATTGAAGCGGATATTGTTCCTGATCCACGGACGGGAGTACCACTCTGTCTGCCCTATGAATTGGCGTCATACACAGCAGTGTGAATTACGTAAGAACGCACCTTCACACAAGGATAGGTTATAAACGTGAAATGTGACTCATAATAATAATATATACAGCTGGCCACAGGCTCCCGTCATTGACAAGGGAGCCTGTTCGTTGTTAAAGTTGTGGTTGCCCTGGTTAAATCTCGCCTTACTTTATTGCATATAGACAACAGGGCCCGCTCTTATAGTGAATCAAGGAACATTATTTTTATAGAGTCAAAGGAGCAAAGTACATGAATATCAGCAAAATATATGAGGATCTACAGCAGCTGGTTCCAGCGGGCATGTTAAAGCAGCATGAGACGCTGGAGAGTTATGTGTTCACACGAATGGGAGGTCAGGCTGACATCCTGGCAGCACCTGCGACATACGAGGAGCTTCAGTCCATTGTTACATATGCCCGTGTAAATGAAATCCCGTTGACCGTTCTGGGTAATGGATCGAATGTCATAATCCGTGACGGTGGGATCCGCGGGATTGTCTTGCAGACAGCAGACTTAACCGAAATGGGACTAAGAGACAATCTGCTCTATGCCCAGTGCGGTGCAAAGATCATAGAAGTATCCAGGTTTGCATTAGAGAAGAAGCTTACAGGTCTAGAGTTCGCCTGCGGAATTCCGGGAACCGTTGGAGGAGCATTATATATGAATGCTGGCGCATACGGCGGAGAGGTCAAGGATGTGCTGCAAAGTGCGCTTGCCATTAGCAAAGCGGGACGGCTAGTGACACTTCAAGGTGACGAACTGGAATGGGGTTACCGCAAAAGTGTCTTTGCCAGTGGCGAATTCATTGTGCTGGAGGCCCGATTTGCGTTGCAGCCAGGTGATCCTATGCTAATCAAGGCGGCCATGGACGATTTGACCCACCAGCGTGAATCCAAGCAGCCGCTGGAATATCCATCGTGCGGAAGTGTCTTTAAGCGCCCCCCCGGAAGATTTGCCGGGCAGTTGATTCAAGAGAGCGGGCTTCAGGGAGCAAGAATCGGTGGAGCCGAAGTGTCTCGCAAGCATGCTGGATTCATTGTAAATACCAATCATGCCACGGCTAAGGATTATATTGGATTGATTCATCATGTTCAGTCTGCGGTTAAGGATAAGTTCGGAATAGAGCTGGAGACGGAAGTTGAGATCGTTGGAGAAGAGTGACAGTAAACAGGACGCAGTTCATATACCGCGTCCTGTTTACTGTATTGAGATTGTTACATGTGAATAGGTGTATTCAGCTTTTGGAGATGGAATATTTGGCCCTGTCCGTCCTCAGTTCAACCTGGCTATCTTGAACTGTATCCAGTTGAAGCCCGCTGACAGCGATCTCATAATTCAACTGGGGCAGTGGTACAAGTTCGCCATCCCTGTTCAACGTATTGCCTGTGCCCCGCAGAATCAGTGCACTGTCCAGATATTCATCAATGACATCTTCGGCATCACGATAATCCACGGTTTCCAGATTGAAGTGGACGGTGTCCAGGTCTTTCATCTCCTGTTTGTCAATCACCAGGGTTTCGCCCCCTTGGGCGGTCAGCCAATCCATTAATTTCTGTACACTTTGATCCATCAGTTGATCCCATCCTTATCAAGAAGATTATAGAAATTAAGTTACCCTTTTCTTCGAAATTGAATCCAGTCATCTGAACACTGCTTTTTGTTGGATGAAGAAAATATAATTTAATCTCATGAAAAATTAATCTCATTAACAAAACTGCTGTCAGACCTGCAGATGATTGTAATTTTCTTTTCAAGTGTAAACTACTATTATGCACTTCTATTTATTTCTGAGCAATTTTAGTTAAGGAAGGTGAGTCTATTGTGGAGTGCTCTGTTATGGGGGGCCATTTCCGGCTCTGCGGTACTGCTAGGAGCGCTGCTGGCGTTATATCTGCCGATCCCGAATAAGCTGATTGGATTTATTATGGCTTTTGGTACGGGGGTACTCATTGGTGCGGCGGCGTATGAACTGCTGGATGATTCGGCCAATGAGGGGGGACTTATCCCGACTATTATTGGATTCACAGCCGGTGCAGTTGTGTTTACACTGTTTGACTGGTATATCTCGCGCAAAGGCGGTGCAGGACGTAAACGATCCGTCAGAGACAACAGCAATAAGAAGGTGCAGGGAAGCGGAATGGCTATTTTTGCGGGAACAGTGCTGGATGCTATTCCGGAATCGATTATGATCGGTGCCAGTCTGATCTCTGGTCAAGGGGTAAGCATGCTGCTGGTTGTTGCTATCTTCATCAGCAATATTCCTGAAGGATTATCCAGTACGTCTGGACTCAAGCAGGACAATTTCAGTAGGGGTAAGATCGTCTTACTATGGCTTGGCGTTCTCATGATATCCACCACCGCATCAGGTGCAGGATACTTGTTCATGGATCATGCCAGCGGATCTACAACGGCGCTAATCGCCTCTTTTGCCGGGGGAGGCATTATCTCTATGGTATCCTCCAGCATGATGCCGGAAGCCTATGAGGAAGGCGGACCGCTGACCGGACTTGTTGCCGCGATGGGGATGCTCTGTTCACTGATTTTGGATCATTTGTGAGGGTTGTCAACCCACCGCCCGGCATGGTATAGTTCAATTCGCTAGTAATATCATAAAGAAGATTTCTGGGCCATGAGCACAGGAGAGGTTCGCAAACTCCCTCTATAAAAAACTAAGACCGTTTTGGCATAAATCATCCCGGAATTAAGGGGTCCAGGAAAAGTGTAGGCTGCGCCTGTGCTTCTCTTCCTGTTATGCTGTGCGCCAAAAGACAGCGCCTGTCAGTCAGCAAGCATACATCCGTTCAAGTTGGGCGGGAGGCGTTTCTTCTTAGTAGAGCCAGGTTTTCGAAACTCGTTCTTCTTTCCAATGCCGGTGAACTGCCGGAGGAAAAGAGAGGGGTTTTTTGTCATGTCAGAAGGCAGATTGAAAGAGGAAATGCAGGAGGTTACCCTGCTGGGGAATCAAGGAACAACCTATAAATTCGGCTATGATCCGGACATTCTTGAGGTGTTTGATAACAAGCACCCCGGCCGCGATTATTTTGTGAAATTCAATTGTCCTGAGTTTACGAGCCTGTGTCCCGTGACCGGACAGCCGGATTTCGGCGCCATGTACATCTCGTACATTCCGGAGCAAAAAATGGTCGAGTCCAAGTCATTGAAGCTCTATCTGTTCAGCTTCCGCAATCATGGGGATTTCCATGAAGACTGTGTAAATATTATTATGAATGATCTGATCTCCCTGATGGAGCCGCAATATATCGAAGTCTGGGGTAAGTTCACCCCGCGCGGCGGGATTTCCATCGATCCTTACTGCAACTGGGGGCGTCCGGGAACCAAATATGAAGCGATGGCCGAGCACCGGCTGATCAATCATGACCTGTATCCAGAGAAAGTGGACAACCGTTAATCCGGAGCAAGTGAGAGGAGACCATAACCGATGAACAAAAAAGCACTAGTCGTATTCAGTGGCGGCCAGGACAGCACAACCTGCCTGGTTTGGGCATTGCAGCAGTTCGAAGAGGTTCAAGTGGTGACCTTTAATTATAATCAGCGCCACGCTGCGGAGATTGAGGTCGCCAAGGAGATAGCGAAGAAATTCAATGTGAAGCAGCATATTCTTGATTTGGGCCTGCTGAATCAGCTGGCGCCTAATGCGCTGACTAGGGATGATATAGAGATTGCCGCCGGAGATGGGGAGGATCTGCCGAGTACGTTCGTGGATGGGCGGAATCTTCTGTTCCTGTCTTTTGCTGCGATTCTTGCCAAACAGCTTGGGTATGCCAACATCATTACCGGGGTATGCCAGACCGATTTCAGCGGATACCCGGACTGCCGGGATGTATTCGTGAAATCACTGAATGTCACTCTTAATCTATCCATGGATTACGAGTTCGTCATTCATACGCCGCTGATGTGGCTGGATAAAAAGGAAACCTGGAAGCTGGCCGACGAACTTGGATATTTTGACTACATTCGTGAGCATACGCTAACCTGCTATAACGGAATTATGGGCAGCGGCTGCGGAACCTGCCCGGCTTGTCTGTTGCGTAAACGTGGCTTGGACCAATATGAAGCGGAACGAAATGAGGTCGTATCCTGATGATGGGCGAAGTATCTGTATGCAAAATCTTTACTTTTGACTCTGCTCATCAATTGGTAGGCCACAAAGGGAAGTGCAGCAACCTGCATGGCCATACCTACAAGCTGGAGGTCGTGCTGAAGGGCAAACCGCTGGTAGAAGAGGGACACTCAGACGAAGGGTTTGTCATTGATTTCAGCGACATTAAGGCAACGGTGCAGGAGAGCCTTGTGGACCACCTGGATCACGCTTTTCTGGCTATGGGGAATGAGCCTGTATTGGAGACACTGGTAAACACAGGTTCAAAGGTGGCATTGCTGTCGTTCCGGACAACGGTAGAAAACATGTCGGCTTATATTGCCTACCGCCTGATGCAGGCCTCGCTTCCGCTGTATTCCGTTAAGCTATGGGAGACCCCAACCTCCTGGGCGGAAGTGCTGGCAGCAGATATTCCTGATGAGGGGCCATCCTACCGCCTGTATGGAGGCTGTGACTGTGAGTAAGCTGCCGGTAATTGAGATGTTTGGCCCAACGATCCAGGGTGAGGGTGCGGTTATTGGTGTCAAAACCATGTTCGTCCGCACCTACGGCTGCGACTATCGCTGCAGCTGGTGTGATTCCGCTTTTACCTGGGACGGATCGGCCAAGGATAAAGTAAAGATGCTTTTGCCAGAGGAGATTTTGGATGAGCTGACGCTCCTTGCCGGGGACAATTTTGATTGTGTGACGATCTCCGGGGGCAACCCTGCACTGATTGGTGAAGGAGTGGGCACATTCATCGATTTGCTTCACGAGCGTGGGATTCAGGCAGCTATTGAAACGCAGGGCAGCAGATGGCAGGACTGGTTCTACGATGTGGATGTGCTTACCATTAGCCCTAAGCCGCCAAGCTCAGGGATGAAGACCGATTGGGACATGCTTGATGGCATTATGAACAAACTGAAGACCCAAGGCAAGTCTGCTTACAGTCTGAAGGTTGTAGTGTTTAATGATGAAGATTACCAATATGCGAAAAGCATCCACACCCGCTATCCGGAGGTGCCGCTTTTCCTGCAGCCTGGCAATGAGGATGTTACGGAAGAGGGAGACATTTCGGCCCGTCTGCTGGGACGGCTGGAATGGCTGTTCAACCTGGTCATCGCTGATTCTGAGATGAATAAGGCGAGGGTGCTCCCGCAGCTGCACGCACTCATTTGGCATAATAAACGGGGGAAATAAGCTGGATTGGCAACAACCAGGATACTTAGCCGGACTTCTGCGCTGCAGAGGTCCGTTTTTTTGGGGGATATACGCAAGTTGGAAGCAACTGTTACAAAAATGAAGCCGTATCATTTCCTGTTCTGGTATAATTTTTAGCGTAGAAATAGGCTCGTTATTATTATATGAATGAGGAGTGATTATCCAATGGCAAATGATTCTACTGCGTTAGTTATCATCGATGTTCAAGAAGCAATGTATTCTTATCCAGACATGAAGCTGTATGAGGAAGAGGAAGTGACGGGCAGAATCGTCTCCCTCCTGCACAAAGCACGGGCAGCAGGCGTTCCGGTTGTATATATTCAGCACACTGAAGATCAAGAATACACTAAGGGGACTCCAACCTGGCAGATCAGCCGCCATGTCACCCCGTTGGAAGGTGAGCTGATTGTCGAGAAGCCTACCTGGGATGCCTTTCACCGGACAAATCTGCATGAGAAGCTGCAGGAACTAGGCATTACCAACCTGGTGATCTGCGGTATGCAAAGCGAGTTCTGTCTGGATACCACCACCCGACGGGCATTCAGCATGGGATACTCCAGTGTGTTGGTTGAGGATGCGCATAGTACCTTTGACAATGAAAGCTTAAGCGGGGGCGAAATTGTAAAGCATCACAATTCGGTTATTGGAGGGAGATTTGCCAAGCTTCTAAAGGAACATGCGGTGGAATTCTAATGGAAACCGCCAAAGCAGCCATGAAGCCAATCCGGCGTTCCCCCCTGAGACTTTTTGCCGGAAAACAGTATTTTACCTGGAAAAGATACGGGCAATGGGTAATACAACGGAAGAAGAGAGCTAAGGTGCATCTTGCAGAAGACCTTCATTATCGTTCCGCCAGTCATGCAACACCGCTGCTGCGTAGTCTGCGAAATGTTGATATGCAGCTCCAGTATAACAAGATAACAAACCTGAAGCTTGCTGTCTCGAAGCTAAATGGTCTGTTAATACGCCCCGGTGAGACTTTTTCTTATTGGCAGAACATCGGAAAACCTACCCGGCGGAAAGGCTACCTTGATGGGATGGTTCTGTATTACGGCGGATTTCGTTCCGGAACCGGAGGTGGCTTGTGCCAGTTATCCAATCTCATCTACTGGATGACTCTTCATACGCCGCTATGTGTTACTGAACGTCACCGCCACAGCTACGATGTATTTCCAGATGAACAACGGACTCAGCCTTTTGGCAGCGGAGCGACCTGTGCTTATAACTATCTGGATCTGCAGCTCCTGAATCCGACCAAAGAAACCTATCAGCTTAGACTGTGGCTGGATGACACTCACTTATATGGGGAATGGCGCTGTGATGCCGAAACACTCTATACGTATGAAGTGTACGAAGCGGAGCATGTGATCAGTCTCGAACCGTGGGGAGGTTACATTCGCAGTAACCGCATCCGGCGCAAGGTAATGACGCCAGACGGCGGGTTGGTGGCCGATGAAGCGGTTGCCGAGAATGTTGCACTGATGATGTATTCTCCGCTCTTGCATGGATAAACCTGAAGGATTTGGGGGCATTACATAGTATGGCTTGCAGGAATTATTGCCTGCTGGTTCATATCTCTTCATCCGAAGGAGTGGTCATACATGATTGCAGTAACATATCAAGGCAAGAAGAAAGTAGCTGTCAAAGAAGTTGCTGATGCCAAGCTTGAGAAAAAAATGAGATCATCGTCCGCATTACCTCTACAGCCATCTACGGCTCGGACCTCCACATCTATAATGGAGAAATCCCTGGTATGCATGACGATTACATTAATGGGCATGAACCGATGGGAATCGTGGAGGACGCGGGTCCGGCGGTCAGGCTGAGCTGCTCTGTGTGCCTTATGGCAATTTCGGCCCTTTTGTCGTGCCTGAGGATGCGGAGATGGAAGATGAGAAGCTTATGTTTCTCTCAGACATCGTGCCGACAGCCTGGTGGGGGGTTGAGAATGCCGGCGTCAAACCCGGAGATACGGTCATTGTTCTAGGCTGTGGGCCGGTTGGGCTGCTGACTCAAAAGTTTGCGTGGATCAAAGGGGCATCCCGGGTGATTGCCGTGGATCATGTTCCGTATCGTCTCCATCATGCCAAGCAGACCAATAATGTGGAGATTTTCAATTTTGAGAAAGTGAAGGACATTGAGTCACATTTAAAAGAAATTACGCGCGGTGGAGCAGATGTAGTCATTGATTGCGTTGGTCTCGATGCCAAAAAAACAGTGGTGGAAAAGGTGGAAACCACATTGATGCTGCAAGGGGGTTCACTTGGAGCTTTCAGGATTGCGGCAGAGGTTGTGCGTAAGTTCGGAACGATCCAGTTGATCGGTGTATATGGGCTTAACTATAATATGTTCCCGCTGGGACATCTGTTTGAGCGCAATATTACACTTAAGATGGGATAGGCTCCGGTTATTCACTACATGCCGGCTTTATATACAATGATTAAAGAGAATGTATTTGATCCAACGGATATCATTACGCACAGGCTGCCGATTAGCAGAGCAGAACATGCGTACAAGGTTTTTAATGAGAAGGAAGAGGATTGCATCAAGGTTGTGCTTAAACCTTAGTATGGAATGTAAACATCCGGATAAGGATCTTCATCAAAACAGGCATGGACTGCTTCCGGGTAGCGGAGTTCATGCTTTTTTATTTGCTTAATTATTGTGAAAAAGGCTGCAATTTTCTTCATTCTGCGATAAATTAACATAGTGAGTTTTATCTATTGTGAAAGGAAGCTATCTGTGAATTCAAAAAAGCCGCCCGTTCCTGTCCCGCTTCTGATGCTGATTGGAATTGTGGCCATCTCTTTTTCTTCAATTTTCATCAAATGGTCGGATGCACCAGCATCCGTTCAAGGTATGTACCGGCTGCTCTTCACCTCGCTTTTGATGTTGCCGTTTGCCCGGCCATACAGCGGGGCGGCATTTGCACTGCGCCGTAAGGACTGGCTCATGCTGGGAATCTCTGGCGCTATGCTGGCCTTGCATTTTTTACTCTGGATGGGTTCACTGAAGTATACCTCTGTGGCCAGTTCAACCATGATCATGGCGCTGGAGCCGGTATTTATTATGCTGGGAGCCTACATACTGTATAAGGAAAGAAGTACCTCTGCCGCTATATTGGGTCTGGGCATCGCCATAATCGGTGTGGTCTTCATCGGCTGGGGAGATGTTGGCCTCTCTGCGGACAATCTCAAAGGTGACCTGCTGTCCATCGGCGGGACGGTTGCAGTTGCCGGCCATTTACTGATTGGTCAGAAGCTTGTGGCCCGTATGCCATCCTATCTTTACAGCCTGATCGTATTTATTTCGGCGGCAGCAGTATTTTGTGTATATAATTTGCTCGCTGGTATTCCATTCTTTGATTATCCCCCGCGGGAGTGGGGCATTTTTGTTCTGCTGGCTGTGGTTCCCACCGTATTCGGGCATATTCTGTTCAACTGGCTATTGCAGTATGCTTCAGCAACTACAGTATCGATGAACATTCTGGGTGAACCAGTAGGGGCGAGCATTCTGGCCTTCTTACTCCTGGGTGAACAGCTGACAGGGCTGCAATGGAGTGGTGGAGTATTGGTAATGAGTGGACTTGCTGTATACCTATATGCAGGACGCAAAAAAGCAGTGAAGGTAAAGGAAGCCCTTCCGAGCGCATCCTAATAGATTATTAATAGAGATAAAGGGGTTTCTATCCATGAATGAACATGATCAATTTCCAGAACCAAAACCTAACGAACCTGAAGAAAGACAAGGTGTAGTTCCTTCCAGTGAAGAGCTGTGGAACGAGGATACCTACTCCGCCTGGACCGCCCGTTTCGGTACTCCTACAGAAGCTGCGGCGAAGCTCATGAAAGATCCTTCTGCCAAGCTGTACCCTCTGCTGAGCTACCTGGGCGAGTTTCGGGATAAGAAAGTACTAAATCTTATGGGTTCTAACGGTATGAAAGCCGTAGCACTCGGACTCATGGGAGCAAATGTGAGTGTGGCCGATTTCTCAGAAGCCAACGCCCGCTATGCAGGCGAACTGGCTGAAGCAGCAGGAGTTCAACTTAAATACATCGTGTCGGACGTGCTGAAGCTGCCGGAAGAACTGCTGAATAGTTCACATGATATCGTTTTTGCTGAAATGGGAATTGTACATTACTTCACAGATCTGGCCCCATTTATGGATACTGTGTGCAGGCTGTTGTCACCCGGTGGCCGGTTCGTCCTGCGTGATTTCCATCCCGTTACGACGAAACTGATTTCCTCCAAGGGATCAACGGCCAAGATCCGTAAGCACAAGGTGAGCGGCGATTATTTTGACACTTCATTGGAGGAAAAGAAGATATCCTACTCCAAGTACCTGCCTTCATCCGGCGTACCTTCGGGAGAAGATAAACACAGTGTTGTATACTGGCGGCGCTGGACATTGGGTGAGATCGTGACAGCAGCGGCCAGAAGCGGACTGATCATCCGGGAATTAGCCGAAGAGCCCAATTTATCTTCTGAAGTTTTTGATGCAGGAATTCCCAAGACATTTGCTCTTGTGGCCGAGAAAATCCAGTAGTCACCATAAACCAACAGGTATAGCCCAGGATGCTGTAAAAGCGTCTTCTATGGGCTGTACTTTTTTTTGAATTATTCTTCTTCTGGAAGTCCGGCTGCCAGCTCTGCAAACGCAAGTTGTAAAGGAGTAAGGGTATAATCTTTCCGCCATGCCAGCGCGAATTCACCATGCTCGGGTTGTACGCCTGGCAGTGGTATGCAGCACAATAACCCCGCAGCGAGTTCAGTCTCAATCCCGGTCCTTGAGCATAACCCCACGCCTACTCCGTTACGAATCATTCCTTTCAGTGCCTCGGGTGAATTTACTACAGCATGTCCCCATACCTTTACACCGTTCCTCTCAGCCCATTCATCTGTAATTCCCTGCAGAAAAGAACCTGCCTCATGCTGAATCCATGGCTCCAGGACAAGCTGCTCAGACGAAATATTCTGAATGTCCGCAAAAGGATGGTCTGGTGCAAAAACTATAACAGCCTCATTGCGGGCAATGGTGCGGGTTGTGAAGGAACTGTCCTGACCGCCAAAGGTATGCAGAACAGCCAACTGGATTTCTCTGCCCCGCAATCGTTCGCGAATGACTGTATCCGGCTGCACGGACAACGAAATATCCAAGCCAGAGTGCTTGCGGATGAATTGCGAGACCAAATTAGGCAGAAGATAAATACCAGGCACATGGCTTGCTTCGAGTTCAAGATGACCGGATGAGAGAGAGGAGTATTGTTTGATGCTTCGTTCTGCTTCAGCCGTAAGTGCGACAATCCGTGATGCATACTGATACAGCGTGCGTCCGGCATCGGTAAGCAGCACCCGCCCGCTGCGGTATTGAAAAAGTGGGGTGCCCAGCTCGCTTTCCAGACTTTTCATATGGAATGAAACGGTAGGCTGTTTCAAGCCCATTTCGGCTGCCACATCGGTTACTTTTTTATATTTTTCAATCAGGACTACGATTTGAAGCTTAACAATATTCATCATATACCTCCACAAAAGTAGGGATTCATTAAGTGATTTTATTCTTAATATAGATTATATCTATAGTCATATACAATTTCTATTATGTTTTTTATCCTCCGCTTTACATACTTAATACTTTTCCCTGACGAACGGGCTCTAGAATAGGAAGAGTCAGATGTGACACGAACACAGTCTGATGCTTCCAAAGGTGAGTTTTGTATGAAGCAGATAACCGGCAGCAGATACTCACAAAACATAGCGGATGTTGATCCGTTGGACATGTCTATTGTTCATTCACGGCAGCAGAGGCTATACAAAACACTCAGGAGGAGACAAAAAAATGCAATTCAGAAAAACGTGGGTCATGGCTTTGGCATTAACAAGTGTAGTAGCACTTTCGGCATGCGGTAACAACAACGGTGGAAACAATGCAGCAACCAATAATGGCGGGAAAAACGCAGCTGCCACTAATGCACCTACAGAAACAAGCAGCGGTGCGGATTTGAGCGGATCTATTCTGGCTTCGGGCTCTACAGCATTGCAGCCGCTGGTTGAGCAGGTAGCTGAGAAGTTCATGGAAGCCAATAAAGGCGTTGATATTCAGGTACAAGGCGGAGGAAGCGGAACAGGTCTTACTCAAGTTGCTGAGAAGCAAGTAGATATCGGTAACTCCGATGTATTCGCAGAAGAAAAGCTGAAGGATGCCGATGCTGAAAAAGCAAAAGCGCTTGTGGATCATCAGGTAGCAGTTGTAGCCATCGCAGCAGTTACTCATAAGGATGCAGGTGTAGATACTTTAACCAAGCAACAGCTTGTAGATATTTTCACAGGTAAAGTAACGAACTGGAAAGAAGTTGGCGGTGCAGA
The DNA here is from genome assembly GCF_001909095.1 of Paenibacillus sp. P46E. NCBI lineage: Bacteria > Bacillati > Bacillota > Bacilli > Caryophanales > Paenibacillaceae > Paenibacillus > Paenibacillus sp. P46E. The sequence goes on along the minus strand of NZ_LVYZ01000079.1, from coordinate 3,552 downwards.
CCAAAAGATCCAGATTATCAACCGTCCAAGCAGCTCCGGAACACGGGCTACCTTCGAAAACTTCGCACTTGGAACCAAAACAGAAGATCTTCAAGGATCTATTCAGGAAGACTCCTCCGGTACAGTTAAGAAAATAATCGGAGAAACTCCGGGAGCGATTGGTTACCTGGCTCTGTCTTATCTTGATGATTCCGTGAAGACATTAAAATATGATGGTGTTGAGCCGTCTGTTGACAATGTAATCTCTGGTAAATATCCGGTATGGGCTTATGAGCACATGTATACTAACGGCGAACCAACTGAAGTAGTAAAAGCATTCCTCGATTACATGGTGTCTGACGAAGTGCAGAACGAGAAAGGTGATGTAGTGGAACTGGGTTATATTCCGGCTGTGAAAATGCAGGTTTCCCGTGATGTAGCAGGTAAAGTAACTACTAAGTAATTCACAACAAAACATTCAAGTGTATCATCCATTAGAACTTCAAGTGATTAGAGGCGGATTTCTTCTGCCTCTCTTTTCACTTTAGAAAGAGGGAGCATCTTGAGGGCGAAACCAAAGAAAACAAAGATTGAAAAACATCATATAGAAGATTTTATTGGACGGACGTATATGTCCTTCTGTGTACTGCTATTGATTGTCATCATTATATCGATGGTATATTTTGTAGCATCCAAAGGAATATCCACATTCACCAGTGGAGATGTAAAAGTATCTGAATTTCTGTTTGGCACCAAATGGTCCCCTGAAGCAGACACGCCTTCATATGGAGCTTTTCCTTTTATCGCCGGCTCCTTTCTGGTTACGCTGATTGCAGCATTGATTGCTAGTCCGCTAAGTATCTGCGCTGCACTGTTCATGACGGAAATTGTCCCAGGCTGGGGCAAAAAGCTGCTGCAGCCGGTAATTGAGCTGTTGTCCGGTATTCCATCTGTCGTGTACGGCTTCGTCGGCCTTAGCGTCATTGTTCCTTTTCTGCGTAATACGTTCCCTGGTCAGGGCATCGGGGTTGCTGCAGGCGCGCTTGTCCTGTCGGTCATGATCCTGCCGACCATTACAAGCGTGGCTGCAGACGCGCTGGCTTCATTGCCGCAAAATCTGAAAGAATCCTCTTTTGCGCTCGGTGCCACCCGGTGGCAGACCATAGCCCGTGTGATTCTCCCGACTACGTTCCCTGCGATTATGACAGGTGTGGTGCTGGGGATGGCTCGTGCATTCGGAGAAGCCCTGGCTGTGCAAATGGTTATCGGGAATGCACCTTTCGTGCCGCGGTCGCTCTTCGAATCTGCATCGACCCTGACCAGTGTGATTACATTGAGCATGGGCAACACGACGATGGGCTCACCGCAAAATAATGCGCTGTGGAGTATGGCGCTGGTTCTTATGCTGATGACTTTTGTCTTTGTCCTCCTCGTAAGAATGCTCGAAAGGAGAAATAAAATTTGAAGCCGAGAACCGCAGACAAAATTGCCACAGCGCTTATCGTATTTTTCGCATTACTTATTGTAGCCATCCTGGTAGGACTCTTGGGATACATTCTGATCCGGGGCCTTAACCATATCAGCTGGGATTTCCTGACCTCTGCACCGCAAAAGATCCGCGCAGGCGGAGGCGTCGGGCCACAGCTGTTCAACTCCATCTACCTGCTGGTCTTGACCCTGATTATTACCGTGCCACTTGGCCTGGGTGCCGGGATCTTCATGGCGGAATATGCCCGCCCAGGCAAGCTGACCAACTTCATCCGTCTGATCGTGGAAGTATTGTCTTCTTTTCCTTCGATCGTTGTCGGGTTGTTCGGTCTCCTGCTAATCGTTAACACCTTTAACCTCGGGTTCTCCCTGGTCTCAGGTGCTCTGGCACTTACCTTCTTCAACCTGCCGCTAATGGTGCGGATTACGGAACAGGCCTTCCGCACAGTGCCGAAGCAGCAGAAGGAGGCAGGTTTTGCCCTTGGGCTGTCTAAGTGGAAGATTGTTACTACTGTACTGCTTCCAGTCGCGTTGCCGACCATTATCACCGGAACCATTCTGTCCGCGGGACGTGTCTTTGGGGAAGCCGCTGCGCTGATGTTTACGGCAGGCATGAGCAGCCCTCGTCTGGATTTCGCCAATTGGAACCCGGCTAGCCCAACCTCACCGCTGAATCCTTTCCGTCCGGCAGAAACGCTGGCAGTGCACATCTGGAAGGTTAACAGCGAAGGCTTGGCACCGGATGCCATACAGATCGCAGCGGGAGCATCGGCAGTGCTTGTGATTACGGTACTTATATTCAATCTGGCTGCCCGTTACTTCGGCCGTTTGATTTACCGCAAGCTTACCGCTTCTAAAAGAATGAGCTAACAGCAAGTATTCGATAGATCAATAGGAGGAATATGAGATGGGTATAGCGGAACCAGTGGTGCGCGAATCGTTCCAAACCGAGGATTTGAGCATATTTTACGGCACGTATGAGGCAGTAAAAGGGATTAGTCTTCCTTTTGCACAGAATACAGTTACAGCGTTAATCGGTCCTTCGGGCTGCGGCAAATCGACCTTTCTCCGTTCGCTTAACCGGATGAATGACGAAATCTCCGGTTCCACCACAAAGGGAAGCATCTGGATCGATGGTGTGGATATCAATGCTCCAGGGACAGATGTTATCAAGCTTCGGCAAAAAATCGGTATGGTCTGGCAAAAGCCTAACCCCTTCTACAAGTCGATTTACGAGAACATTGCATTTGGTCCAAAATATCACGGGATCAAGGGCAAAGCGGCTCTGGATGAAATTGTGGAGAGCAGCCTGCGCCGCGCGGCTCTATGGGACGAAGTCAAGGACCGTCTGAAGGATTCAGCACTCGCATTATCCGGCGGACAACAGCAGCGTCTATGCATTGCCAGAGCATTATCGGTAAATCCGCAGATTCTCCTGCTGGATGAGCCCGCATCTGCCCTTGACCCGGTATCTACCGGTAAAGTCGAAGAGCTGATCAAGGAGCTAAAGGAGGATCTGCGGATTGTTATTGTCACACACAATATGCAGCAAGCTGCACGGATCTCGGATTATACAGCATACTTTTACCTGGGCTCGCTTGTAGAATATGATAAGACGGAGAAGGTCTTCAGCAACCCTGAGAATCAAATGACTCAAGAGTATATCATGGGCCGCTTCGGCTGATACTCTGAACAAGTATGGTCCCTCCTTGGTGAGGGACCATATTTTTTTGTTAAGCCCTCAGGCATTCAGAATTTGAAAACAGTTCCTAAAGGCTTTAATACTCAATATCCTTTATTTTCATTTTTTCAAGTTCAGCTTTGCGGTTTTTGATATGCTTTTCACGTCCAGTACCCCAGTCTCCAAGTATAAAAGAGATTAAAAGTAGAAACGGAAAAAGGGTTTTAAAATTTGGCTGTAATATGCCATTCATAAAAACATAAGCAGTTCCGATAATCAAAATTAAAGGAAGTATCCCTCCCCACAAGGGATTTTCTAATTTTACACTCAACAAATATTCTACCAACATTAATATAGCAGCAATACTCAAACCAATAATTAATTCAATCATTACGTTTCTCCTT
>NZ_LVYZ01000078.1:0-32946 GCF_001909095.1 Paenibacillus sp. P46E | reverse complement strand
TATATATCCTATATATTTTTGTCATGATTATCCTTTTAATTCAAAAGCATCACTTACAGGGTAGGCAGTTTTTATTTTACCTGTTTTTAAGTTTGGAATAATAACGGCTCTGTGAGCTGGTGTTATATCCCAGGAAGGTTGTATTACTTGTCCTAATCCCTCTGGTATTTCTAATATAGTTGGCTTATCAACTTTACCATACAAATTTAATAATTTTGCTGCTTGTTGGTTATCTAGCCATTGACCTTGTTCTGTCATTATTCCTTGTTCATTCACTGTTCTTGCTCGTCCTTTCAATGAATCTAAAGTTTTTTTGCCTGCGCCATGTGTTTCAAAAGTATGACCAAAGTTTGGTACGCTCTTCCAGTTCACCTCACCATTTTTCCCGGACAACCATCCTGCATCATTCTTACCGGCAGCGCCCCCTTCTTTATCCAAGTAAGGTTCAACCACTGTAAGCGCAGGAACTAATGTTTCAAGTTGTTCATCTGTTACCTGCTCTGTTTTTTTAGATTCAACTGTTTTGAGCTTGCCTGCAAGATCATTGGTATATTTATCTAATTATTGATTATTCTAACTTTCAGAATTCGCTACAACAGTACTCGATTCCTCTACGATCCTTGATACTCTTTTTGGAACCTCACAAGCCATCATCACCACATGTCCGCTGCCACTCTTTTCGACCCAGAGCTTGTGATAGACAAGCAATGAACAGGGGCTTTTATCATCAAAACCATGATTTCCTTTTTGCTGTTACAAATGATATTTACGGATGAAATAAGACGGTGTACAGCTCCAGGCATGACAATAGCTGTTAATTAAGTAACTTCCATAAGGAGAAAAGTTTTTGTTCTCCGGATCGTAGAGCTCCCAGAAGGTATCCGCTCCGTCTTTAATCATCTGTCCCCAATATTTTTTGATCTCCAGCGTTGCTCTTTCCCGCTCGCCAACCTGGATCAGGGCCTCAATCAAGTGATGCATCATATAAGGAGTAGTCAAGGTTAAACCGGGTTTCTCCTCAAGCAGACGCACAAGCAGCTCTTTACCTTTCGCTTCATCTAATACACCGGCCAGTATCATCCAGATTTGCGAGGCCCAGGAAATTTGCTGTTGTTCTCCGCTCACGAAGAAGCGTAGTTTATCACTCCACAGGAATTGCAATGCTGCCGCTGTGAGCCTTTCAATGCTCGCCTGCAGGAACTCTTGATTGTGATCCTCCAGTATTGCCGCAAGCTGCAGTGCCGACTTCATATTGTAGATTAATATCGCCTGGGCGGAGGCTACTTTACTCAATTGATCCTTCCAATCAATAAATGCCCACCACGATGGATCGTCCAGTACGATATCACGCGCATCCAACCGTTCGAGCGACAATTCAATTTGCCGAAATGCGGTTGGCCACAGCTCACGAAGCGTGTCCATATCCTGAGTAGCTTCATAATAGTCACCCAGCGCAGCCACAAAAAAGAGCGAATAGTCGAACAGATAGGTATCATCGGGAATGACCACAGGCTTCATGAACAGGTTAGCCGTAATCAGTCCTTTATCTGTTGGATAAGCAGCAAAAAGATACAGGCAGCGTTTGACCAAATCGTAATTTTTGAACGTTTCGTAATTGGCCAGCGCCTGCAGCCGAAGATCACCAAGCCAAAGTCTGCGGTCCCGCTTGGGTCCATCTTCAAAAACCTCCTGCATGCAGTCTTCCAACGTTTTGATGCTGACCTCGTCAATCCGCGCAAGCTCCTCGTCAGTATGCTTCAGCGGAACAATCATTTCAGGTGAGGCCGAAGTGACGGTTGTACAGTAGACATCATCGAAGATCACCTTGTACTTCACGGAGGTGTCCAGTACCTGAAGTTTCAAATACCTGAAGCTATAACGGCGTTCCATATGCAGTGTGTGAGGCAATACATCCAAATGATAGGTTTCCTCCTGCAGCCAGGAACGGCTTAACCAGCCCTCATATTCGGCAAAGGATTCCCCCATTTCAACCGGCATTTCTCCCAAGATTACCTTTAAATACAGCGGCGCATCAGGCGGACTTCCATCCGGCTCAATATGAAGCGACAATTTGCCCACCAAGTGTTTGCCAAAATCCAAAATGACCTCATCCCCTTTTCCAAGGGCAAGCGAAGGCAGTTCATCGGCCGATTGTACAACCTCAGTTCTCCAGCCATGAACAGCTTCTTCATCGGTTATGACTTTAATCAAATGCTGCGGACGGCAGACCTCATGGAATAATTCGGGAATAAGCCGCTCTGCCGCCTGGGCAAAAGCTTCATTTTTTTTTATGTTCACTGCTGCACTCTGCCCTATAGCTTGGGACATCATCCAACCTCCTAATCTAGATTTATCACTAAGCAGATCAACCCTTTACCGAACCAACGGTAAGCCCGCCCACGAAATACTTTTGCAGGAAGGTAAATGCGATGAGCAGCGGCAGCGCGCACAAGATGCAGGCGGCGAACAGCACGTTCCACTGTGTAGGGTTCTGCTGGTCGCCCATGAAACCGAGCATTGCCAGCGGCAGCGGTGATTGCGAAGCTTTGGTAATGAAGATCATATTAAAGAAGTAGTCATTCCAGATCCATACGCCCTGCGTAATAATAACCGATACAGTAACCGGAATCAGCAGTGGAAATACGACTTTCCAGAACCGGTAAAACAGTCCGGCCCCGTCGATATGCGCGGCCTCTTCCACTTCCTCCGGTACTCCGCTGCGGATAAAACCGGTATACAGGAACGTAGAGAACGGCAGGCTGCACGTAATGAACATCAGGATCGGCGTATACTGCGTGCTCGGAATGTGCAGGCTGTTCAGCATTTGCACAATCGGAATCAGGACCATTTGACCGGGAACCACAAGTCCCGAAAGAAAGAACAGATAGAGAAACTGACTGGTTCTGCTCTTGATCCGGGCCATCGGATAGGCAGCCATCGACGCAATCAGTACTACGACGATCACGGAAATGCCGGTCAGAACCAGACTGTTCATAAAGGCCTGCGAAAAATGCATTCGTTCAAATGCAGAGCGGTAACTGGACAGCGAGAACTCATTAAATAAATTGACGGGATTGCTCATATTATCCGGAGAACGCAGCGAGGTGGACAACGCGATCACCAGAGGAATCAAATTGAGGACCATCACTGCAATAACCAGTAGTTGAACCAGTGCCTTTTTCCCCAGGTTTCGGCCGCTTAGCCGTTTTAACGCTCCTCGCTTTGGATCGGATGCAAACATGTTTTTGGTCATCGACGTCATGCCGACACCTCCCGTTTGTTCATATTGAGCACGAAGATTCCTGTGATGACCATAATGAACAAGAAGGACAGGATACCAAGCGCAGAGGCTTTGCCAAACATTTGCTCCGTGAAGGCCATTTTATAAATTGAGAAAATAAGGGTGTTAGTCGAAGTTCCAGGACCGCCGCTGGTCATAATGAACGGGAAGTCAAAGGCTTTCAGACCATTGATTAAGCTTAGTGTAATATTGATGGTCACCGAAGTGGCAAGCAGCGGAAGCTTGATATTTCTCAATAGACGCCACGGGCCGCAGCCGTCAATTTCACCCGCTTCCAGCAAGTCCTTAGGAACGGTCTGCAGACCAGCCAGAAAGATAATCATCGTAGTGCCAATATTTTTCCAGATTTCCACAAAGATAATCGAGTACAGGGCGGTGGAATAATTACCGAGAAAATTGATGTTTTCTGTGTTAACGCCTATTTTGGACAAAAGGGTGGTGATCATCCCGGAATCGGGCATATAGACATAACTCCAGATAAAACCTACGACAATTGCACTGAACAAGGTAGGAATATACGAAATCGACCGGTAAAAGCCCTTACCGCGGATATTCATATTCAGCATCAAAGCAAGTGCTAATCCAATCAAGTTACCTAATGCGACACTGATTACGGTATACAATATTGTGTGCCACAGCGAGGTTCCGAGTGTTCCGCTTGCGAACAAGTCTTTAAAGTTGTCCAAGCCGATATAATTAAAATCCGGCGAGAACCCGTTATAGTCGGTAACACTGTATTGAAACAGCTTCAGAATCGGAAAGATCCAGAATATCAGGTAAAATACCAAAGCAGGGATGGCAAAAAAGTACATCGTTTTTTTCATTACAGTCCGGTTCATTTCTCTCATCTCCCTTTTAATCCCGGATGCACCGGCCATTACTTATGGCCGGTGATCCTTTAAAGTTGTATGTCTATTTCTTGCTCTTTGCCAATTCCTTATACTTTTTGTCCATGGCCGCAGTCACTTCCTCCGGCGTCGTCTTCTGTCCGCCGATAATGTTGGCAAACTTCGCTTCCATTTCTTCAGCTACACCTGTCACCCACATCTGATTCGGGAAATAGATGGAGTTTCCGTTAGTGTTATAGTCATCGAATACAGTTTTGAACAGCTCATGATTGAGCGGAACGCCTTTGTATACGCTGATGGAAGTATTGGAGTCCACCCAGCTCTTGAACAGGTTGGATTGGCCGTCGAACCAGTAATTCAAAATTTCTTTGGCGATAGCTATATTCTCCGATTTGGCATTGATGGCATAACCGGCGGATGTCGCCGCAGCAATATAAGTCGGCTTGCCGGCATCATTAGCCGGGAGCGCGAAGAATCCGCGTGTAAACTCAGATGCGCCTTTAGCAGTCAATGTCGGGTAATCCCAGTCTCCGTCAAACACCATTGCAGCTTTGCCGTCAATGAAATTCTGGGCCGCTTGAGCGCTGCCAAGCCCCAGGGAGTTCTTAACAACATAACCCTTATCATACAGTTCCTTGAACATGGAAACCGTCTTCACCCATTTCGGATCCGTCAGCGAAGTTTCACCATTTTGCAGTTTCGTGTCGAACTCTTTATCATCTGGATAAACGACATTAGCCGCAATCTGATACATCCCGAACTGAATGAAGAACGGATCTTTGTCCCCTAGAACGATTGGAGTGATTCCCGCATCTTTCAGCTTCTGGCAGGCTTCGAGAAAGGAAGGCCAATCCTTGGGCTGCTCGGTAACTCCTGCCTTCTGGAATAGCTCCTGATTGTAGTAAACCCCTAGCATATCCATGCCTGAGGGAATCGCATATTGCTTCCCTTTATAGGACATGTCTTCTTTGGCGCCTTTACTGATATTGTCTAAAAATTTCAGGTCAGACAGATCAGCGGTAAAGCCTGCTTTCGCCATATCGTTCACAGCAAGCGATGCATTTCTCGGGAACACAAGGAAGATGTCGGGTCCTTGTCCTGCCGCCAGCTTCGTACGTACAGAGGTAATATACTGCTCATCCGGGTATTTTGAAGTTTCCAGCGTTACATTCGGGAATTTTTCCTTAACCAGCTTAGGAAGAATGTCCAATACAAAATCCTGACCGTCCGGTGCCTTTGTCCCTGACATCATTAAAGTAATCGTCACCGGTTTAGCACTGGAATTGCCCGAATCAGCCTTGCTGCCGTTTGAAGCAGCCGGCTCATTGTTTGAACTCGAACCGCAGCCGCCAAGAAGTGACGCAGACAAAATCAAAGCGGTGAGACCGGCCCAAAGTGATTTTCTAGCTTTCATAGATTAAGACCCCTCTTTCGTTTCCGTTTATAAAGTGTACTTCTGTTTACGCTTTCATTTTACAATTATCGGCGGTATACTTACTTTGGTCATTTGAGTGCACTATCTTTGGATTACAGCGGTCATTAACGCTTTTCGCGAAAGGAAGAATTGGATTGCGATTCTTTAATATCAAAACCAAACTGTTTCTGGTGCTGCTTATTGTTTCTATTGTCCCAATTATAGTAGTCACTTTTAGCTCCTACCGGAGTTATACCGAGCTTGTAAATAAGCAGACTTCCTTAGTGGCAGCGACAACCATTGGGAATGCGGTCGAGAGCATTGAAGCTGTCCTGCAAAATATTGAACGGATTTCGATCACCTTCCAGCAGCAATCCTCCAGTTCAACGGAGTATAGAACCGTCAGTGACGAATTGAAGCAGCTCCAGGCTACAAATGACTCTTTCGAAATCTATACAATCCGCAATAAGCTAAAGCTGATTTTCCAGAATGTGCTGCTGGGCTACGACTATATCAATGGCATCTACCTGTTCACACCGGATGGTAAATTTATCAGCTATGGCTCGGCAAGCGACCTCAAGGCAGATTATAATCCGCTGCAAGACAGCTGGTATCAGAAGACACTGGCCAAACAAGGAGAGCTCTACATCAGTGATAATACAATTAAGCCTTATTTCATTAACGCAAAACCTTCTATTTCCTTCTCGCGTGCGGTTTACGATATCAACACGGGCCAATTTCTTGGCGTCTTCATGCTCGATTGCAGTCTGGATATATTCAGCGGCTTGAATCGTAATCTGGCTGCCAATCTCTCCAACATTTATTTGGTGAACGAGGACGGAACCCTGCTCTTTGAAGGTTCAAAGAACACAGTAGGTTCAACACTGCCTGCCGATCTGTGGACCAAGGCCCAAAACATGAACGGCGACCAAGCAAAATACTATAATTCCGATGATATAACGGTAATACAAGCCTTCCCCAGCAACGGCTGGAAAGTCATTGCAAATCTTTCGACCTCCAAGCTGTATAAGGAATACGGTATTTCACAAAAGCTGATTATTTATATCTCCGCCACCTGCGCGGTGCTTTTTGTGATCCTCTCCATTATCCTGTCCGTATGGATTACAAGGCCGATTATTGAGCTCAGCCGGACCATGCGCAAAAACAAATCGCAAAAATTCATTCCCTCCAAGGTCAAATACAAACGAAACGATGAGATCGGCATTCTATATACGGAATATGACAAGATGATGAGGGACATTGACCTGTACATCCGCGAGAGCTACCAGAACCGCATTCTGACCCTGGATTCCCAGATGAAGGCGCTGGAAGCGCAGATCAATTCACACTTTTTATATAACACGCTCGAGTCCATTAACAGTATAGCCGAAATTGAGGAAGTGGAAAGCATCGCTACCATGACCAAAGCGCTTGGCGATATGTTCCGGTACAGTATCAAGACAGAAAGCGAGCTGGTCACGGCCTCTGAGGAATTGCAGCATGTGGACAATTATATGGCGATCCAGCAAATCCGGTACGGAGACAAAATCTCTTTTCACAAGACAATTGACGAGCGGGTGCAAGGCAGTAAAATCCTGAAGCTCATTTTACAGCCGCTGGTGGAGAATGCGCTCTATCACGGACTTGAAAATAAAAAAGGTAAAGGCAGCATTACTGTGAACGGCTGTAGAGAAGGAAACGATTTGGTGTTTGAAATTATCGACGACGGGATCGGCATGACGACAGCCCAAGTTGCCGAGATTCAAGCCCTGCTGGCCGAACCCCCGGAATTTGGCGGCTTTGGACAAAGAAATAAACGGAGCATCGGGATTAAAAACGTCCATTCGCGGATTGTGCTGTACTACGGTCCCGGATATGGACTTACCTTTGAGAGTCTGGAAGGCTTGGGTACCACAGTGAAGATCACCATCCCGGTAAATTAAAGAAAAGGACGGATGCAAATGCATACTTTTATTGTGATCGACGATGAATACCTCGTTCGAAAAGGGCTAATCAAGAAGATCCAGTCCTTTGAACAGGAGCTCGTCCTGCTCGGGGAGGCAGAGAACGGAGAGGATGCGCTGGAGCTGATCGGGCAAACCGACCCCGACCTGATCCTGACCGATATGCGGATGCCGGTGATGGATGGCAAATCCTTGCTGCGGGTCATGCAGGAGAGATATCCTCTTAAAAAGATCATTGTCATCAGCGGACATGCTGATTTTGAATATATGCAGGAGGCGATCTCCGCCAGAGTAGTCAGTTATGTACTCAAGCCGTTCAGCCGCGAAGAAATCCATCAAGCGCTGCGCAAAGCCATTGATTCGTTAGCATCGGAACGTGCCGCCAAGCAACAGGCTGCATTATCCAAAAGTGAAAATGAAGCCATGATTCGCCAATTGGATCAGCAAAAACTGCTGCATCTCATCTTGGATGAGCAAACAGGCAAACCCGTTTCTTTTCATTCTGAACAGATGAACCGTTTCGGGGCTGCAAGTTTCTATGTTCTGTTGACGGTGTATAGTTCCACGCAGATCAATCCGGATCTTTTTGCCGCTGGCATTCATGAAGATTTCATTTCAGTCCCGCACCCTGTGAACGAACATTTGGTATTCGTGGTATTCGCTTCATATGAGCGGGTTTCCTATAAAGGAATGGACACTAGCTTCGCATTTCTTTACGCCGATCAATTGTTCGAGACGCTGCGTGAGATTCCCTATAACAGAGTATTTGCGGGCCTCAGCGCTGCTAAGTCCAATATGGCCGAACTGTATCAGGCGCAGAAGGAATGCTTAAGCGCAATGAACAGCAAGGGGATCATGGATTATGGCTCCATAATCGTTTACAACGCCGAAGACCGTCCTTCGGAAATGCCTTTATGGAATAAAACCGGGGACTTGATGTTCTATTTGGAAGCCGGACATTCCTCTAAGGTTAGGGAAAGTGTCGTCGATTTCATTACTTTTTATATGCAGCTGCCGAGTGCCACACTATTCCAGCTCAAACACCAATGCCAGGAACTGGCTGCGGAAATCAAACAATTGCTCGGATTACGTCTTCCGGATACTGCCTATCAAACGACTTCTTCCAGCATGGAGGCTGTACTTAATACATCATTTGACCCGGAGGAAATCCGGCAGTATTTCATGAATGTGCTGCCAGACTTGGCGGAACTGCTTAAAGACAGCACACCTTATTCTTCACCGAATGTAATCGATAACGTGAAAGTTTATATTCACAGAAACTATTTGCAGGATCTGACCTTGGAGAAGGTTTCCTCTTTATTTTTTATGAACTCCAGTTATTTAAGCTTTTTGTTCAAGGAGAAGACCGGGGAGAATTTCACGGATTTCATCAACAAACTGCGGATTGAACACGCCAAAACTTTGTTAAAAACTACGGATGATAAAGTATATATCATTGCAGGCGCGCTTGGTTTTGACAATGAGAAATATTTCTTCCGCCTGTTTAAAAAGAGCACCGGTCTCACACCGGAAGCTTACCGAAACCAGCCTTGAGTGCATATGTTACCAACCTTTGTTCAGCATACAAATGCAGTCGCCGCAAACCCCAAAAAACTACTGTTCAACGCGTTGTGGCAAAACAAGCGGTGAACAGTAGTTTTTTTGCGCTGGGCAGTTGAGGGTGTACTAGTCCCTGCTGCATATATCAATAATGACCTGGGTATAGATTTGGGCAGCGGTAAGTAGGTCATCGATCACCGCAAATTCATCAGCTCCATGAATCCGTGTGTCCATATCCGGCATGGTGGCTCCGAAGCAGACAGCCCCGTCTATGCCGTGCACGTAGGTCCAGCCCCCGATGGACTCGCAGCCTCCTTCAAGCCCGGTATATTGAGTGTAAGCTGCCAGTAGAGTCTGAACAAAAGGCGAATCTGCCGGGGTATGATGTGCCTTGGTGAAGCCCGAACGTTCCAGTTGAATGCCGGACGCCTCCAGCCTCTCCGCCAGAACATGCATTGTGTTCTCCTCGGTGGCACAGACCGGAGTCCGGCAGTCCAGGAACCCGTACAATTTCACCGGCGTATAATCGAAGATTCCAAAATTCAGCGTAAGCTTCCCAGATACCTCGTCCTGCATTGCAATTCCCGCCGCATGGGCGTAATAATCGCCATGCGGGAAGATTTGCGCGAGGCTCCGAAGTGCACGAAAACCTGTACTGTCGGGAAACGGAAGCTCCGTCAGCAGCGCAATCAGAGCGGTCACAGCATTGATCCCCTGCCCCGGACCTGCGGCATGCGTACCCACTCCTTCGGCAGTAAGCTTCACTTGTCCGTCCTCCAGTGCCGTGACCTTGAATGCCGCTCCTGTCTTCCTCCCGATCTCACGGGCATAGGCGTTGGTGACCACATGATCCAATCCTTCAATGACCGCTTCGGCTTCAGCAGGCACGACATTGGAACGGGAGCCTCCTTTGGCGTACAAGATGGCTGGAAGCAGCCCTTCATCGGCAAATCCCGCTTCAAATGAAGTGTGAAGCCCGCCCTTCTCTGTGTTCAGCACCGGAAATTCGCCGTCCGGCGTGAAGAGGTGCGGCGGTGCCGGGTGCTTGGAAAAGTAGTAGCGAATATCCCCGAAGCCGCTCTCTTCATCTGTTCCGAGAATAAGCCTGATGCCTGACTTCAGCGGAATTCCCAGTTCTTTCACAGCAGCAAGGGCGTACAATGCCGCGACTGCCGGCCCCTTGTCATCGGTCGCCCCTCTTCCAAAGATTTTCCCATCCTGAACCGTTCCCGCATACGGATCGAAGGTCCAATTGGAGCCTTCGGGCACAACATCCAGATGGGCGAGAATACCCAGCTTGGCCTCTTTGTCATTGACCTCCACCGTGCCCACATAATTCTCGATATTAGCGGTGCGAAGCCCGAGGCTATCAGCCAGCTCAAGTGCCAGCTTCAGGGCCTCTGCGGGACCTTCTCCAAACGGCCTGCCTTGGAGCGCTTCACCCTTGACGCTTCGGACAGTAATCAGCTTCCTGATGCTCTCGATGAACTCGCTTCTATGGCTGGTGAAATAATGTTCAATCTGCTCCCGCACGACTGGTTCCCCCTTCATTTCGGCCTCTGCCCCCAATGCTCTATGCATCAATAACATTCCACAAGATCTACGGGACTGAGCAGCTCCTGTCCGCTTCTGAACAATAGCAGATTCTTTACAAAATGCCGGATGGAGCTTTCCACGTAATTCCGGGTAATACCGGCGCTGTGCGGAGTAATGATCACATTCTCCATATCCCAAAGCTCGCTTGCAACCGGCAACGGCTCCTGCCGGAAGACATCCAGCGCCGCACCTCCGATCACACCGCCCCGCAGTGCTGCAATCAGCGCCGTTTCGTCCACGGTCTCTCCGCGTGACAGATTGAGGAAGACTGCCGTCTCCTTCATCGCGGCAAACTCCCGCTCGCCCATTAGATTCACGGTTTCCTTCGTTAGCGGAGTAAGGAGAATGACATAATCAGCTTGCTTCAGCACCTCATGCAGCCTGCTCATATCATAGACCTGCTCAAAGCCCTCGACCGGTGAAGCAAACCGTTTCAGTCCAATGACCCGCATGCCGAAGACAGATGCCGCCTTGGCGATATCCTTGCCGATCCGGCCGGCGCCGATAATGCACAGTGTTGTGCCCGCCAGCTCGCTGAGACGGCTGTAATCCCCCCACATCCGCTTGCCTTGATTGCGGATACTGCCGCTGATATCGCGGCTGAAGGCAATCATTACACCAAGCGCATGCTCGGTCATCTGCTGCCCGTGAATGCCGCTCGCATTGCAGACACGGATTCCTCTAGCGCGAAGCTCCAGAAAAGGCAATCTGTCCACACCGGCGCTCATGATATAGAGCAGCTTGAGATTGTCGAATTTCTCCAGAAGCTCAGCGGGAAACGACTCATTTCGGGCTACGATAACATCCACAAGGGCGAGCTGTTCCGCAGGAATCTCGGAGATTGTGCCACAGACGGTAATTTCCTCACCGGTCTGCTCCCATACCATCTGCCGAACCTCCTGATTCAGAGGTACTGTTGAAATTATCATGTTTCTCCTCCTAACTATTCTATAAAGCCTTAAGCACAGCCGAGATCTTGCCAATTCCCTCGACAATCTGCTGATCACTTGGGGTGGAGAAATTCAACCGGAACGCATCGGTGCAATCTGTAGGTGAAATGGCCAGCATATTCCCGGGAATGAAGGTAACCCCTGCTGCAGCGCATTGGGTTGAGAACCGGGCGGGATCGATGTCCCCGGGAAGAGTGCACCAGATGAACAGGCCTCCTTCAGGCTTATTGTAGGAGACCCTGTCACCAAAGCCTTCCTCCATGCAGGAGAGCATGAGGTCACATTTGCGTCCATATATCTTTTGCAGTTCGGCTATATGTCCATCAAAGTTATAATCATTCATGAACCGTTCCGCCAGGACTTGTGCGAAAAGATTCGTATGCACATCGGCACTTTGCTTCACCACTACCATTTTCTGGGCAACTTCGAGCGGTGCAAGAACATATCCCACCCGGATTCCGGCTGACAGCACCTTGGAGAAAGATCCCACATAGATGACAATGCCTTCGGTGTCGAGCGACTTGATGTTCGGAATATCCTCCCCGTGGAAACGAACCTCCCCATAAGGATTGTCTTCCAGGATCATGACGTTGTAGCGCTTCGCCAGCTCATAGACCGCCTTGCGCTTCTCGAGAGACATCGTTACACCCGTCGGATTCTGGAAATTAGGAATTGTATACAGCAGCTTGATGTTACTGTGCTTCTTCAATGTTTCTTCGAGCTGCTCTATATTCATTCCATCCGGCTCCACATCCACGCCAAGAAGCTGTACATTGTAGGAACGGAAGGCATTCAACGAGCCGATAAAGCTTGGGTTCTCGCAGACAATCGCATCGCCTTCGTTGCAGAACATTTTGCAGGCCAGCTCGATACCCTGTTGCGCTCCGGAGACGATGATCAGCTCATCGAAATCTTCTCCGCAGGAGAAACGCCTCTGCATGCGTTCCCTCAGTGTCAGACGAAGTGGGGTGTACCCTTCAGTTAATCCATATTGCAGAAAGGAGGCCGGATTACTGCCAAACATGTAGGCCGATATGGACTTAAGAGCCTCATAAGGTAGCGTCTCTGGGGAGGGGTTGCCTTGGGCAAAAGAAATCGCCCCCGGCTTGCTCATAAATTTCATTCTCTCGCGGATTGCAGAGGGCTTCAAAGTCTCCACTCTATTTGAAAACGCATACATTTTTATTTCCCCCTTACCGCTGCCGGTGCGATGGGTGAAGCCGGGATTCCCCCGGCTGGTTTCGGGAAACGGCTTGAAGGCTCAGATATATGATGATCGACATTGCCGCACATCCCGCGCAGGCAAGGTATACACTTGTAAATCCCAGATACTGTGACATCACTCCCCACACCATGGAGCCGATGCCCATACCAGAATCCATAGCTGCGTTAAAAACTGCACTGGCAGCGCCCTTACGCTCAGGCTGCACACCACGGATTACCACGGCGTTCATAGCAGGCTGCACACTGCCGAAGCCAAGTCCGAACATCACTGCCGAGAGCAGGGAGACAGAGAGAGTAGGTGCGTATGCCAGAATAACGTATGAAACAGTGAGCAGCCCCACACCCGGATATACCACCCAGGCGAGCCCAGCCCGGTCAGCCAGCCTGCCGGAGAACAACCTGCTTGCCAGCAGCGCGCAGGCATAGACTGTAAAGTAGCTGCCGATTCCATCGATGCCCCTCTCCGCTGCAAACTGCGGAAGAAAAGTAATGATGCCGCCCAGGCCAAGGGTGATACAGAACATGACCAGACCAGGCAGCAGAGCTGATCTCTCAAAGAAAACATTATCTTTGCGGATAGCAGCTCTGTCACTGGCCCTGGTGCCGCTGTTCTCATAATTAATGAACATTGCCAGAAGAAGGCCTATAGCCGTAATCGTGGAAGCACTGTTGAATAGAACGCCGTATCCATACTCCTTAATCAGATAGAGCCCCAGTGTTGGACCAAAGGCAGTGGGCAGTGTAACTGTTATGCCATAGTACCCGATGCCCTCGGTGAGCCTGCTCCGTGGAACCACATCCGCAATTATAGTGCCTGCTGATGTAGAGTGGGCACTGAAGCCTGCTCCCTGCAGCACACGGATGACAAGCAATGCTGTGATCGACGCTGCCAGATGATAAGACAGAAAGACAACCAGCAGGATAGAGCCTCCTGCGAGGAGAACCCCCCGGCGTCCCTTCGCATCCAGCAGCACCCCGATAAACGGACGGCACAGCAAGGAGGAGAAGGCATAAATCCCGACAACCAAGCCTGACACCGCATTACTGCCGCCAATATCCTTGGCGTATAGCGGCAGCGTGCTCATCAGCATGCTGATGGCGGTGAGCACCGCGAAGTTGGCAGCCATGACCAGCAGGTAGCTTCTGCTCCACAGCGGGGCTCGGTCAGAAGCTGAAGGCTTCATTGACGAACAGCTTCAGCAGCTTGATGGAGGCTTCCACATCTCCCATATTCACGAGCGTATTCGCGGTGTGCGGATAACGGGTCACGACCGAGAGACCTGCAGCCTTGACACCAAAGCTCGATTGGTTGATCGAGCTGGCATCCGTGCCGCCGACATAAATCACATCAAGCTGATATGGAATCTGATGCTCCTTACTGCACTTCACCAGCGTAGCCACCAGCTCTTCGTCGCAGATCACCGAGGTATCCGATACTTTGATAGCCGCCCCCGCACCGACCGTATTGCTGCCGGTCAAATCTCCGGGCCGGTCATGGGCAGGCGTAATATCTACCGCAAGGCCGATATCAGGCTTGATCCGCTCGGCGGAGGTGACAGCCCCCCGGCAGCCAACCTCCTCCTGCACCGTAAAGACAAAATAGACGTCATTATAACAGGCTTCCAGACCCTTTAGAGCTTCAATCATCATATAGCAGCCAACTCTGTCATCAATCGCCTTGGACACCACATTGCCGCCGCCCACCTCGGTGAATGCGCCCAAGTAGACCGCATTATCGCCGACGTTGACATGCTGCTTAACCTCAGCTTCACTGGACAGTCCAATATCAATATAGAGCTGGGTAAAATGCTTCAGCTCGTCGGGCGGCACACTGCTGCAGACCACGCCGACCGTCCCGTTGGTGAATACTACCCTCGACATAAATGCGCTTCTTACATGGGAGTAGCCCAGGAATTTCACCCGAATCAGCCCATCCTTCTCAATCTTGATCACCTGAAAGCCAACCTCGTCCATATGCGCCGCAGCCATAATCCGTTTCTTGTTCTCTCCGGTCCCCTTCTTGAGAACGATCAGGTTACCAATGGCATCAGTCGTTATTTCATCTGCATAAGGAAGCACCTGTTCATGAATGAATGCACGTACCTTACTCTCATATCCGCTTAAGCCGGACAGCTGGGTCAATTGTTCGAACAGCATGGATATCAATCCCTTCTATGTTGGGGTTCAATACAAATGGCAGGCAACGGTATGTCCGGCAGCCACCTCGACCGGCTTCGGCCTGTCGGAATGGCACACCTCCATCACGCTGGGACAGCGGCTGCAGAATGCACAGCCGGGAATCACACTTGCCGGGCTGGGGATTTCCCCCTTTAGATAGTCCTTCTCCACGCTCTGGGCCTTATCGGGATCGGCAGTAGGCACCGCCGAGATCAGCCCTTGCGTATACGGATGAAGCGGCTTCTCATAGATTGTCTTACTGTCAGCCACTTCCACAACAGCCCCCAGATACATGACCGCGACACGGTCGCTGATATAACGGACCATGTTCAAATCATGGGCAATAAAAAGATGCGTCAGCGCCAGCTCCTTCTGCAGCCGTTTCAGCAGGTTCACAATCTGGGCCTGAATGGACACATCGAGTGCGGAGATTGGCTCATCACTGACAATGAATTCAGGCTCCAGCGACAGAGCGCGGGCGATGCCGATGCGCTGCCGCTGGCCCCCGCTGAATTCATGCGGATATCGTCCAGCCAATTCGCGCCTCAGCCCCACCAGATCCAGCAGCTCATGGACCCGTTCCATGCGCTTGCTGCCACGGTACAGGCCGTGGATATCCAGGCCCTCGCCGATAATAACAGCAACGGTTTTGCGCGGATTGAGCGAAGCATAAGGGTCCTGGAAGATCATCTGTGCACGCCTGGAGAAGGCAAGCCGGTCCTTTTTGCTTTTAACGGCAATCGGCTGGCCAGCATATTCAATGGTCCCTTCCGTCGGAGGATACACGCCAAGGATTGCTTTGCCAAGTGTCGATTTGCCGCTTCCGCTTTCACCGACAAGCGAGAGTGTCTCTCCCCTGCGGATTTCCAGATCCACATCATTGACCGCCCTCAGCAGCTTGCCGCCTCCGATAGAGAAGTATTTCTTAAGCCCTTTTACCTGAACCAATATCTTGTCATCCTGCAATCAAGATCCCCTCCTTCGCCGCTCTTTCCACCTTGGGAGCACCTGGATGAAGCAGCCAGCAGGCGCATTGATGATCCCCGGCAACCTCCTGCTGCTCAGGCTCCGTCTCCAGGCAAATCCGCATAGCATAAGGGCATCTTGGCGCAAATCCGCAGCCCGGGGAAGGATTGACCAGACGCGGCGGTGTGCCTCCTATCGTCTGCAGCTCACTGTTCTGGTCCTGATCCGGGCTGGGTATGGAGTTCATCAGACCCCAGGTATAGGGATGCTTGGGGTGATGAAAAATCTCGCGCGCCGAACCAATCTCCACAATCTTTCCGGCATACATTACAGCGATCCGCTGGGCAATGCTTGCAGCTACGGCAAGATCATGGGTAATGAGGAGTATGGACATTCCGTTCGACTTCTGAATGCTCCGCAGCAGGTCAATAATCTGCGCCTGAATGGTAACATCCAGTGCGGTGGTCGGCTCATCGGCAATGAGCAGCTTCGGCTTGCAGGCGATGGCGGCCGCAATGAGCGCCCGCTGCCGCATCCCGCCGCTAAAGGCCCCGGGATACTGCTTCACCCGCTCCGCCGCGCCAGGGATACGGACGGCGGACAGCAGGTCCACTGCCATTTGAAGCCGACCGTGCTTTTTAACCTTCTGATGAATCTCCAGCGTCTCGCCAATCTGCCGCCCGACGGTCATTGTCGGGTTCAGGGAGGTCATCGGGTCCTGAAAGATCATTCCGGCCAGAGAACCTCTAATCTGCTGCATCTTCTTCTCATCCGCCTGAATAATGTCGATTCCATCCAGGCTGATCTCACCACTCTTGATGCGTGCAGGAGGTTCCGGATTCAGCCTTAGTATACTCTGGGCTGTTACGCTCTTGCCGCAGCCTGACTCACCGACAATCACCAGAGCTTCACCTTCCTTAATCTCGAAGGATACCCCTCTTACTGCCTGAAGCTCGCCGTCATAAGTGTCCATGGAAACCCGGAGATCCTTAACAGATAAAATCGTTCGCTGTGAATCTTCCATTCGCCATCCCTCTATTCTCTGTATTTTGGATCAATCAGGTCACGGAGAGTATCGCCCAGCAAATTAAAGGTCAGCATCGTAATGCAGAGGAACAGGGCAGGAACAAACAACAGTTCAGGGTACGTTTGCAAGCTCGCCGTCCCTTCGGAAGCCAGTGTTCCCAGACTCGCCAGCGGAATCTGCACGCCCAGACCGATATAGCTGAGGAACGCCTCTGTAAAGATGGCGGAAGGGATCGTCAGGGTCAAATTGACAATGACAATGCCCAGCGTGTTGGGAATCAATCCGCGGAGTATAATTCTCCACGCTCCCGCACCCAGAAGCCTGGAAGCCAGAACATACTCCCGTTCCTTGAGCTGGATGACCTGGCCTCTCACCAGCCGGGCCATTCCTGTCCAGCCCACTGTGGCATAGGCGATGATAATCGTCGTAACCCCAGGCTGGAGCACAATCATTAACAGAATTACGATGATCAGGTAAGGGATAGCCACAACCACATCCAGAACACGCATCATCAATTCATCAAGCTTGCCGCCAAAATACCCGGACACGCCTCCATAGATCAAGCCCACCACCAGATCAATCAGCACTGCCGAAAAAGCGATGGTCAGGGAGATCCGGGTGCCATACCATACCCGGACAAATACATCCCTGCCCAGCTTGTCTGTTCCGAAGATATGGCCATCTGTCAACAAACCCAGATTCGTTCGGGTCAAATCCTGATCGGCTATAGAGAACTGACTCAGCATGGGAATCAATACTGCCCCGCTGACAAGCAGCAGCAGGATGAAGAGACAGGCCATGCCGACCTTGCTTTTGCGCAGCCTTCCGAATATATCTTTCCAGTAGCCTGGCGCCTGCCGTGCTATGCCGGATGGCACCTCTTCCATGGGGCCAACTCTCTCAAACAAATCCGCTTTGTACTCCATATCCTCACACTTTCGATTTAAATAGTCTGATATTTGGGTCAACCAGGGGGTAAGACAGGTCCACCAGAAGATTCGCACCGATCAAAAAGACTCCCAGAAACAACGTTGTTCCTGCAATCATCGTATAGTCGTTGGTCTGGACACTGCTCACGAAATATTTGCCCATACCAGGAATGTTAAAGATATTCTCGACGACAAAAGCTCCAGTCAGGACTGATGCCGTGAGGGGACCCAGCACCGTCATTACCGGCATCACGGCATTCCTCAGCATATGCCGGACAACAAGCTGCCGTTGTGAGAGCCCCCTCGCCTTGGCTGTCTTGATATAGTCCTGGTTCGCCACATCCAGCAAACTGCTCCGCATCATTCTGGCTATAACCGCAAGCGCGCTCAGACCCAGAACAAAGGAAGGCAAAATCTTATGGGCTTCGGAAGACCAGCCGCCAATCGGCAGCAGTCTGAACCCTAACACCTCGCTGGTGAATCCCGAAAGCTTCAGCGCCACGAAGTACTGCAGCAGCGTCCCGAGTATAAAGCTTGGAACCGAGATGCCAATGGCGGCAATCACCATGGATAGAGTGTCCCAGACCTTCCCTCTGTTCAGGGCGGCAACGATTCCCAGCAGCATGCCCGTGATGACCGCGAACAGCAGCGCCCGGATGCCCAGATCGAAGGAGAACGGGAAGGCTTCGAACAAAATGGTGCTGACGGATTTGCCGGTATAGATCATGGAATCGCCGAAGTCCCCTTGAAGAGCGTTACCCAGATACTTGAGATATTGGATGAGCAGCGGCTGATCCAGGCCGTATTTGGCATAAAGTGCGCTTTTGGTACTGTCCGAGATCGCCTTGGAACCAACAAACGGGTCACCCGGTAGCAGATGCATAAGAATAAACGTCAGCGTGATTAGTACCCAGAGCGTTAAAACCGCAAAGCCAAGCCTTTTGAATACATATCTAAGCAATCTTAATCACCCCGTATCCCTATTGCTTCTCGATATATGCCGAATAGAGATTGATGTCCTGAAAGGCGCTGCGTACAACCCCTTTAAGCTTGGGCTGCACCACATACGACTGGTTCTGGAAGTAGATCGGACCGATCGGAAGATCCTGCATCAGTTTCGTCTCCGCCTGCTTCAGCAGGTCAAAGCGCTTGGAGGCATCCAGCTCGACAGCCGCTGTATGGATCAACTCGTCGTACCCGCTGTCTGCATATAAAGAATTATTATTGCCGTTGCCTGTGGTGAACATATCCAGGAAAGTCATCGGATCATTATAGTCCGGCCCCCACATGCCGATGGCGATCTGAAAATCCTTCGCATGCAGCTTGGACAACATGGCCTTGTATGGCATCGTCTCTACCTTGACACTCAGTCCAAGGTTCTTTTTCCAGAATTCCTGATAGGCTGCTGCCTTCAGCTTGGTATCGCCCCGGTCATCGACCAGCAGGGTCAGCTCAGGGGCAGCAGAGAGGCCAAGCTCCTTAAGGCCTTGCTCCAAAAATGTCTTTGCGTCAGCTGCATCATTATCCTTGATCAGATCACCTACTGCATCCTTGAAGCTGCCGTTTTCTCCGGCTACGTCGGGGTTGGTGAAGCTGAGCGCCGGAACCGAAGTGTCCTTCAGTACATTGTCGATCAGCGATTTCCGGTCAATAGAAAGAGTTAGCGCGGTGCGGATATTTTTATTTTTCAAAATGCTATTCTCGAGATTGTATACAAAATATGCAGTCGCTCCGTCCGACTTCGTCAGCACGTCATAACCCGCTGTTTTGGCCTGGGCAATCTGGTCACCACCCCTGAGCGTCACAGAATCCAATTCGCCGGATACGAACATATTGTAGGCCGTGGCAGGTTCACCCACGATCTTCATATTGACCTTGTCCAGCTTGATGTTGGCCGCATCATAATAATCTGCATTCTTGACCAGTGTAATCTGGCTGTTATGCTCCCAGCCTTCGATTTTCCACGGTCCGTTGTAGATCAGCTTGTCCGCATCGGTACCGTAAGTATCCTTGGCCTGCTTGTTGTAGAAAGCTTCATTGACCGGCAGGTATGGGGCCGAAGATACAAGGAACGGGAAGTAGGCGGTCGGCTGGGTTAACGTCACCTGAAGTGTTGTGTCATCCACCACCTTAATACCAAGTCCATCTGCGCCTCCGCTGCCGCCATTATATTCAGCGGCTCCTTTGATTGGAAACAGCAGATAAGCGTAAGGCGCACCATAATCCTTGCTCAGAATGGTCTTCCACCCAAATTCAAAATCAGCCGCTTTCACTGCAGTGCCGTCAGACCACTTGGCATCCCTTAAATGAAAGGTGTAGATCAGATTATCATCCGAAACCTCCCACTTCTCCGCTATTCCGGGAATGGGCTTGTTGTCCTTGTCAAGCTTCGTCAAGCCTTCCTGCACATGTCTCAGCACGTTCATCGAGACAACATCGGTGGTCTGCAGGGAATTCAACTGCGGGGGCTCGGATTCGATATTAATGGTGGCAGTCTGCGTGTCATCAACAGTAGAATCACTGGCGGATTCGGGGCCGCAGGCTGTCACCATGAGCATCATTACCATGGCCAGAGCTGTAAAAAAAGTCCATTTCCCTTGTTTCATCCTTTTTCCCCCTTGATATGAAATTGCACTACCCATGTCATCTTTTAGCCTTTTTTCTGTGTAGAAGTTATTTAATGTCACTAATAGTAACATAAGATTTTTAGATTTGTAATGTGCTCTCCGCCACATCATTCCGGCTTCGACATGTGCAAAATGCCTACATCGCAAGGTTTCAGTGCAGTTTTGAATCAAAAACCCATTGAAGTAACAAAAAAATAAAAATCCTACTTCATACAAAATGTTATCTTATATGACATGCAATCCATGCAAAAAAACCGCTTTTAGAGTCAAAAGCGGTATCCTTAATTAGACTATGCCGTTTTCCGGTCAAGATAGTTTTTGATCAGAACGCCAAAGAGCAGGCTATGAAGAGTGTCGGTATCCTTGAGGCTTTTGCCGATGATTTTTTCAATCCGGTTCAGCCGGATGTTGAGGGTATTCCGGTGAATATAGAGTTCGGCTGCACTGTCGATCAGATTCATCTTGTTTGTGAAAAAAATATCCAGCGTTCTGAACAGCTCCGTTCCATTCTTATGGTCATATTCAACCAGGCTGCCGATCCACCTGCTGCAAAAACGCCGCAGCTCTTCCTCCTTCAATGAGAAAAACAGCTGATAGACCCCAAGATCCTCGTAGAGTGAGACCCGGTTCTTGTCATTCTGCCTGCATGTGATCTCCATACTCCGCTCTGCTTCTAGATAGCTGTTCTTAAGCGCGGAGTACGGATAAGCTCCCCCGAGGCAGGCATAGACATCGATCCCTTTAAAGTAGGTGTTAATGCTCTCGCTAATCCACTGGAGCTTCTGCACAAAACGCATCTGATCCTGCTCCGGTCCCGTCTGTTGGGCCAGATAGACCACGTTATTGCTGTACATCGTCAGCAGGCTGTCATCATAACGCTTCACTATGCTCACAACGACCTGCCTGTAGAAAGAGATGAATTTGCTGAACGAATGATCCCATTCCATATTCATCCGGTTCAAATATCCGCTCAAATTATCAATGTAAAGGACAGCCACCTGATAGGGAATATTCAAGTCGATGCCGTAGTATCCCGCCTTGCTCACCCATTCGTGAACGGACTCCGTATCCCCGAAGCACAGCCGCTCAAGCAAATGTTCAGTGATAGAAGTCCTGCTCTCCTCTTCTAATATTTTACTGGAAATCTCTTTGGTGATTTCAACGATAATGGATTCGCGGGGAAGCTCGAACACTGGCATCCGCAAATCGTCCGCATACGGCTTCAGGGACTGAATCACTTCGGAAGTCATCTCGTCATTCGCCAGAAAAATAATACCTGAAGCATTTTTTTCGGCGGCTTCCTTGAGCAGCTCAACGAGGCTATCCATATCGCATTTTAATCCCAGTCCGCCAAAAAATAGCAACTCCCCGCCAAAAATCCACATTTTCACTGAGTTGGTCTGCACAATATACGGCCAGGTAACCACCCGGTCCAAACCCGTCTCGCCCGCGACCAGTCTTAATTGCTTCAGTGTGCGGAAAGACATAACCTCCTGGCATTTAAGAACCAATGTGACTCGCCTCCGAATGATGTAGATTGCTGGAAATACAGCTCACGATATAGTTTACAATATACATGATTTCAGCTTCGCGCATCAATTGGCATTATCTAAGCCGTTAGGGAAACCGCTATAAATATCCATATTGACCACACCAGTCAAAAGGAATATGCTTACTTTGACCGATGTGGTCAATATTATGGTCATGATCGATACATATAACTAATGTAGTACCCCTGGAGGTGATACCATTGTTCTCCAAGTTTCTAAATCTAAGTAAGGATAAGCAGGACCGCATCATAAATGCCGCCTTACAAGAATTCGCGCTTAAAGGGTACCAGAATGCCTCCACCAATGAAATCGTGAAGCAGGCGGGAATCTCCAAAGGTCTGCTGTTCCATTATTTTAATAATAAGAAGGACCTGTACTTATTTTTGTTTGATTATTTTATAGAAATGCTGATGGAGGAAATACACGCACACATCGATTGGGAGCAGCGTGATATTTTTATCAAATACAGGAATGTGGCAATCCTTAAATTCGGATTATTTCAGAAATACCCGAATGCCTTTGAATTCATAAAGAGAGTGTATCCTGAGGATTCCAGTGAGGTGAAGCCCGATTTAGAGAACCGGAAAAAAGAGTTTTTGAATAAGGGCTATAAAGATTTGTTCGGTGATATTGACCTCACCCCGTTCAAAGAGGGAATCGATATCGAAAAGGCGGTAAACATTATCTATTGGACTATGGAAGGGCTCGCCTACCGATTGCAGGCGCAGACGGCTACGGTACCTGTGGGTCAAATTCAGCTAGAGGATATCATTGCCGAGCTCGACGTCTATAGTGAGATGCTTAGACATTCTTTTTATCAATAGTTCCGGGAGGTTCTGCCATGAATGTGATTGAAATTAATCATCTGACCAAAACGTACGGTAAGTCCAGAGGCATCACGGATATCAGCTTTAATGTAGAAGAGGGGGAGATATTCGGATTCATCGGGCCTAATGGTGCGGGAAAATCGACTACGATCCGGACCTTGCTGTCCCTGATTTACCCGACTAGCGGCAACGCCAAGATTTTTGGCAAGGATTGCATTGAATTCGCTCCTGAGATCAAAAAGGAAATCGGGTATCTGCCTTCGGAAGTCTTTTATTATGACAATATGAAGGTGTTCGATCTCTTGAAGTATTCGGCCAGCTTCTACAAAAAGGACTGTACGAAAAGAATCAAGGAATTGGCGGAAATCATGGACCTTGACTTAACGAAGAAAATCGATGATTTGTCGCTCGGCAACAAAAAGAAGGTAGGGATTGTCCAAGGGCTGCTCCACGAGCCCAAGCTGATCATCCTGGATGAGCCCACCAGCGGCCTGGACCCGCTTATGCAGCAGAAATTCTTTGAACTGCTGGAAACGGAGAACCAAAAAGGCGCAACGGTTTTATTCTCATCCCATATTCTCAGTGAAGTTCAAAGGCTCTGCAACCGTGTTGCCATCATCAAAGAAGGAGCTATCGTTACGGTCGAAAAGATCAGCACCTTACAGGAAAATAACTATAAAAAATTCAAAATCCATACGAAAACAGCACTCGATAAGGAGTACTTCAATCTGCCGGGCGTCAGTCAATTAGAGGTTAAGGATCATCTGGTTCACTTTCTGTTCCGGGGCAACCTCAATGGGGTGCTCCAAAAAATAGCAGAAACGGACATCACCAATGTATGGATCGAGGAGCCGGATCTGGAGGAGATCTTTATGCACTACTATGTAAAGGAGGAATAGAGCACTGATGAATATTTTCCTGCACGAACTGAAGGCTTACCGGAAATCCACGATCATCTGGTTACTTTCTTTAATCGCAATCATGGTGCTGTTCATGTCCCTCTTCCCTTCTTTCCACAAAGATGCCGGGGAATTCACGAAGCTGCTTGAAGGCTATCCCGAATCATTAAGAAAAGCAATCGGGCTCGATTTGAACAATCTCTTTACGCTTATGGGCTTCTATACGTATTCGTTGACGTTCATCGTTCTGGTGGGAGCCATCCAGGCTATGAATCTGGGCACTTCGATTGTATCTAAAGAAGTCCGGGAGAAAACAGCAGATTTCCTGCTAACCAAGCCGGTTACACGTACAACGGTTATTACGGCGAAGCTGATGGCCGCATTCGTGTCCTTAGTCATTACCAATATTATTTATGGAGCGGCGGCCTATGGGATGGCTTCACAGGTGAAGGTGGAGGATTATAGCGTGAAGATGTTTCTCCTGCTCAGCTTAAGCATCTTGTGGGTTCAGCTGCTCTTTCTGGCCATCGGAATCGTGATGTCGGTCATGATCCGCAAGATCAAATCGGTGCTGACGGTTTCACTGGCTACAGTCTTTTCTTTTTACTTTATCGGGATGATCGGAGCAACCACCGGGGATGCCAGCCTGCGCTACCTGTCGCCCTTTAAATATTTTGATCCGTCCGAAATCTTACAACATTCAGGATACGAGATCTCCTATGTAATCACCGGGGCCGTTATTATTGGGATTGCCATCTCAGCCAGCTACTACGTGTATGCCAAAAAAGATATTCATGCGGTGTAAAAGGGGGGATCATTTGTGAATATATTTTGGAGAGAAATGAAATCGTACCGGAAATCTTTAATCTTCTGGAGCATCGGTGTGTTCCTCATGGTAGCCTCCGGCATGGGTAAATACGCAGGGTTATCCGCCTCCGGACAGTCCATGGGCCAGATGATGGCCGACATGCCCAAATCACTGCAGGCGATATTAGGAATTGGTAACCTGGATCTGAATACAGCCAGCGGATATTACGGAATGTTATTCGTCTATTTGCTATTGATGGCCACGATTCATGCCGCCATGCTGGGGGCGAATATCATCTCTAAGGAAGAGCGGGATAAAACCTCGGAATTTCTATTTGTTAAGCCGGTTTCCAGACATCACATCATCACCTCCAAATTATTGGCAGCCTTAGTCAATATCATCCTATTTAATCTGGTTACTTTATGGGCTTCTCTTCTTATGGTAGGAAAGTACAGCAAGGGGGAGTCCGTTGCAGGGGATATCACCATGACCATGCTTGCCATGTTGATTCTACAGCTCCTGTTCATGTCTATCGGAACGGCAACTGCAGCCGTGCAAAAAAAATCCAAGGCCGCCGCATCCCTTGCCACAGGAATTCTTTTGCTCACCTTTGTATTGTCGATTGCGATCGACTTGAACGACAGGCTTGCAAGCCTGAAATACATCACACCGTTTAAGTATTTTGAAGCCAAAAATGTGATGTATGGCGGAGGATTGGATGTCGTCTTCGTGCTTCTGTCGGCAGCGCTCATTGTGGTGCTTGTCGCCGTGACTTATGTTTTTTTCAATAAAAGGGATTTGTAGAAATACAACTTGAGCCATTCACGGCACACGAATAAGCGGAGACCACCATGGCCTCCGCTCTGTGTACATCCTATCCGATTGCTGACTTTTCATACGCTTTGCTGAACTTAATCCACCTTCGCACCATAGGAACGCAGGAACACAACGGCTTGCTCCCTGTCCATCCGCACTCCTTTCACCATCAGCGCTTTCATATCCACACCTTCCAGCTTGGCTCCTCGCAGATCAGCCCCGGTCAGGATGGCTTTGCCCAGCATGGCTCTTGTCAGATCACAGTCTCTCAGGTCAGCCTTGGCCAAATCACTCTCCGACAGATCCGCTTCAAAAAAACGGATGCCCCGCAAATCCTGTTTGCCAAGCTTGGTATACCTCAGATTGGTGTAGGACCAGTCTCCCCCGCTTAGTGTAATGCCATCCATCTGAGCGCCCGCGAAATCAGAACCGGTCATTTTGCAGGAGATGAACTTGCTTACAAAGAGATTCGCACCGCTGAATTTACAATTTTCGAATGCAGATTCGGTGTGGATCGAAGCATTCAGGGCTGCGCCTTTAAAATCACATTCGATAAAACGGCAATGGGTGGTATCGATTTCTTCCAATGAGGTGTTCATGAAGGTGCAGTTAGTAAATGTGCAGCGGATCAGCTCGCCATAACGTAAATCATGCCCGTCAAAACGGACATCCACAAATTCCCGGTCGTTGTACTGGTACATGTCTTTCCTCCGATAACAATAAGCTATACAATGTGCATAAAAACGCCATTCCACTAATTTTATCATATCTGTGTCAAGTGTTTTTTCCATAAGCTGTAATTTCAATGAAATATATTTTTAGCGGGTATGCAGCATAACCCCACTCGTTAATCGGACAGGCCCTCTCCCTGAGATCGCTTATATTGCCGGTTCGCCTTAAAGGCGAAGATCAGATAGAGCATAATCACCAGGGGCAGGAGCCAAGCGCTCAATCCCCGAAGAAGTGCAAACGGCGTTTCGAACAGAAAGGCCCGCCAAAACCCAACTCCAGTCTTTTCCCATAATCCAGGGGTCAAATAGAGGGCTTCGGGATCGAGCAGAGCCGCCGGCTTGAGAGTACCTGTTGACATCAGCGCTACAATAATCGGAAAAAAAGACAAGGAAATCGAGAACCACATCTCTGACAAACGTTTATACCGCCCGGCTTTGGAATCGGCATCCGAAAAAATATCCTCGCTCCCCTGATCATTCACCATCTTAAAATACTGATATCCCGAACTTTTCGAACCCTGGATGTGCTTCCAGCCGCTGTCCTCGAAGAGGGCACGATAATCCTCGAAATCCTCTTTCTTGACAAAAGCACGGTAATCAATCTTTATTCGGCCAACCTCCGGTTCGGCTTCATGAAATTCGTAGCTGAACAACGATTTCCCGACAAATCGCCAGCCCCGCCCGGCCATATCATTCAGCCATTTCTCTTCATGGTCTAAATTCGTAAAACACTTACATTTCCGCATAAGGTTCCCTCCCGTCTGAGTTCCAAATTCTTCGCGTGATCTCCATCATGTGATTCATCCGTTCATAGTCCCGGCACATGACCGCCCGCCCTTCTTCTGTAATCACATAGACCTTACGCCGGTTATCTACCGTGCCGACAGGTTCAATGAACCTAAGCTTAATCAGATTCTCAATCGCACCATATAGCGTGCCCGCAGCCATTCTTACCTGTCCTCCACTAAGCTCTTCAACCTTTTGCAGGATCAAATACCCGTGTGCCGGCTCATGCAGGGCGAGCAGGATATAATAGACCGTTTCCGTAAGCGGCAGATATTTGTCTCTCCCCATATCTCTTCTCCTTTGGATATCAAACTGTACTTGTGGCAAGATATTATATAGTTCAACTGTATAGTCATACTATATACATTCCAACTGTATATTGCAACTATATATTTCCAATAGGGTGACATGTGCCATGAGGCAGAAGAAAAACCACACGGGGCGCTCCCGTGTGGTTAGAAAATCGAGAATAAGTTTTTAATCAAACACTACGTCCCCCCGCTAGGTTTTAGCGCTGTTGGAGAGCAGTTAGTCTATTAATATATTTTCTCAACCTAGTACTTAATTTTCTTCTAACAGCATTACGATCCTATAATTTCAATGATTCCTTCAATTCCTTATGTTCCTCTATTGTTAAATTATTAATGGAAACATGAGTTACATACTTCTCATAATCGAACCCAATATTCATTCTGCCAAGCCTAACTATCTGATTGCATTCATCTATTTTCCCAATAATAGCTGTAATTGTACTTTTACCCAAGAATACTTGAAAATCTTTAATATAATCATATATCCCTTTTTGAGGAATAATACTATTATCAAAAACAGGAGTACCATCCTCTATCTTATTATTTTTTATGATTACATCACTCAATACCGCATTTCCAACTGCTGTTAACGTCACTTTTTTCAGTACTCCTGTATTAGAACCTATCCCAAACTCTATTAATGAACTTTCTATATCCCCCGTTCTCCAGTACACAATATTTTCATTTACTAAATCATAACAATCTCCAATTTGGGCACTAAAAGGAACATAATAGTCTATCTCAATTTGACATCCTCTACTCTCTGCTATCTCACATAATCTGAGTAAATCCATATTTTCCTCCAATTAACAATTTATTTTTAAGGGTTATACCTAGCATGCTTCACAACAACATTTAACCCGGGTTCTCGTGGGGCTGAAAGCATAAATTCCCAAGTACCCTCGATTGACTACTAACTGAAGAGGTTGTTGTTCCAATATTCTTTCCTCCGCTTGTTATATACTCAAGCATATGTTTTGTACCATTCGGATTGACCTAAAAATCTTGGTCACCGACTTTAATATTAAATGATTTCGGAATTGATGTCCCCTCATAAGCAGATTGAGTGGCTTTGATGCTATCCCATACAGTTCCAGTTTTACTCGTCGCCTTAACAACATCCTCTGCTTTCAATGCTTTTTTTGCACTATTAATTAACGCTTTAACACCTGAAGCAGCTTTAACAGCGCCATTTTCCACAAGCATGAAATTTCTTTTTACAAACTCCGCTGCGGCTGCAGCTCTTACACCGCTGGAATACCTTTCGTCTCCCATGATCTGGGTTAGCTCAATCTGATTCATATCAGAGAAATGTACGAACTCCAAACCGGCACCACTTGAGCCACCATCTGAACCAATACTGTCAGCCCCTCGAGTCATCATGTGACCACTTGGGTCTGAATAAATCAACGGATTGTTATGAACATACGTATACAAGTTCAAACTCAGCGGATTATCAACCTGTCCTTCATACGTATCCTCATTTAAAAACCGCCCCATACTTGGATCATAGTACCGTGCACGCAGATAGTACAGTCCAGTTTCTTTGTCATAGAACTCACCCGCGTACTTGAACGAGTTGGAAGTTTGTTCCGTCTCGCTTGTGATGTTGCCCCATACATCGTAGGCGTAGCTGTTCACCACAGCCCCACGTCCACTATCTGTACCACATCGCCATCCCCATTATAGAGGTAGTAATAATCCTTGCCTGCCGATTTATCCTTCTTCACCAGTACCCGGTCGCCCCGTACGATGTTGCCTGCTTCACCACACTGCCGCCGCTTAGTTGTTCCTCGGTGATTACCTGTCCGTTAAAATCAAAGTTCACCTGCGTGTGCGTTTTGCCCGTACTTTTGAGATATCCAGAATGTCAAATGTTTATTACAAGAAAAAACCACATGGAGTATTAATCACATGTGGTTCAATAATTCAAAAAGACTACTTTTAAGATCTTTGAAGTGTGGTTTTTATTTTCAACAGTAATTGGTAGTATTCTTCTCGTTCTTGATCAGAATATCTCTCTTTATCTTCCGGGAAATTAAGTTCATTGTTTTTTATTAAACGTAAGAATTCCTCTACAAATGAACTGAGCAAGCTACAAACAACAGTATTTTCATCCCATTCATGCTCGTTAACTTGCGCAATTGCTTCCAATATTTCTCCGTCCCCTAAATAACCAGCAAGTGGGTCTATTCTTAACCTATTCAATGCTTCTGGAAAAACGTATGCAAGATGCATCGTTTGTCTAATTAACTTTGCTATGTCTCCATGATTTAAGTATTTTAGCTTTGTCTTCAGAATGCTGTCATACCAAACAGAAAGCGGTACATCTTCGTCAACCTTATAATCCTTAGTAAAGCCTTCTAATCTTAAAATATTATCAATTGTAAGTTCACTTAAACTTTCATTCATAATATCACTCTCCTATGGATTGACCGAATTTCTTATTTTCTTAACTTCGTCTAGAAATTTTTGCCCTTTGTTGATTGCATCTTGAACTGCCTTTTTTGTTACTTCCGATGTATTCTCGATAAATGGTTTGCTTTTTTGAGCATTTTTCAGCTTTTCTATCATTTTTTCAATCTTGGCTTCTGATTGCTCAACTTCTCGAATATGATTCCACGGTTTTCCTGTTGCAGGATTCAATTTTACATTTCCACTTTCATCATATAAAAAGCCATCCTTTAATTCCTTTTCATATGCATCAAGATGTTTTTCATTATTTACAGCTTTTAAGTTCCTTTCAATATTGTTAATTTGATCTTTTTGCCCCTTTGGGGTAGCCTTTGCCATAAATAAAGCAGGGGGAGAAGAGTGTACTCCGTGTGTATGCCATGGGTTGAAGAGTATTTTTTGACGGATTTGTTACGGTTAATTTGGGAGATGTTTGGAGGTAGAGCTTTTGCGGGGGCTTAAATGTATACAGCGGATTGTAATAGGGCAAATACAAGCGTTATTGAAAGTACGGACGTTTTCCTTACCTACGTATGCAAACGCCTCCTGCAGCACCTTAGATAGGTATCGTGTCCATCTAAACGCAAATGGGAGGAACGTTTGGTACTGCTCTTCCTCGCTGCGCTCGGAGACTCCGCTTCGCTTCGTCCATAGTTCGGTTTAGTAAATTGAAATGTTACAGACGATTTAAACCAGGTAATTTACGCCTTTAATACCTATACAGTCGGAAGTTAACATTTAAGAGGATTCGACCATCTTGAGTGACTTCTGAGTGCGTAGCATTCGTTCTATCGCCGCTTAGGGACTAAGTATTTTCTATACGGCTAATCTATTCTGTTAATCAGAGTCCCTCATACAGGTGTTTTTAAGGATGTCTGATCATTTTAACTCATCCGGAAGTGTTCGGAGGTGAGTGAGTCAATGAGGTGGAGTACTCCATAAACCGAGGGAAATCAGTATATATTTATTAAAATAAAATGTTACGTTTCGAACAGGGGGTGTACGTTTAAATCTTTGGTCAATTTAATTGGAGTCTGTAAAATATATTGTGTAAACTCTCAAACCCATTAAAATGGAAGTAAGAGAAAGGTTGGGGAGAGCACATGGGACTTTGGTCAAAACAGCAACTTTGGGAATTCATTAAAGAGAATAATCTGGTAACGGCGCAAGATGCACAGAATGCGTTAAAGGATTTATTTGCAGAGACGATTCAGGAGATGCTGGAAGCCGAAATGGACACCCACTTGGGCTATGGAAAGCATGAAGTGAAGGCGAAACTCACGCCAAACAGTCGGAACGGAAAGAGTCGTAAAACGGTAGTTAGTGAGTACGGTGAACAGGAAATTGCCATCCCCCGGGACCGCTTGGGTGAGTTTGAGCCCCTGGTAGTCAAGAAACATCAATCGAACGTAACCGGCATCGAAGAGCAAATTATCGCCCTATATGCCAAAGGGATCAGCACCAGAGAAATCCAGGATCACCTGGGACAAATGTATGGCATTGAGGTTTCCCCTACGCTCATTTCCAATGTCACGAACAAGATTGTACCTCTTATTAAAGAGTGGCAAAATCGGCCTCTACAAGGCGTCTATGCGGTCGTCTATCTGGATGCAATCCACTTCAAGTTTAAGCAAGACGGGGCCATTATCAACAAAGCCGCCTACATGGTGATTGGCATTGATCTGGACGGAAACAAAGATGTGCTAGGTATGTGGATCGGTGAGAACGAATCCTCCAAGTTCTGGCTGAGCGTGCTGAATGAGCTTAAGAATCGTGGTGTTCAAGACATCCTCATAATTTGCGTAGATAACCTGTCCGGGTTCTCTCAAGCGATTGCAGCCTGCTATCCCCAAACCGAAATCCAGAAGTGCATTATTCACCAAATTCGTAGTTCAACCCGGTACGTTTCGTATAAGGATATTAAGAAGGTGACTGCCGATTTAAAGCCCATTTACAAAGCGGCTACAGAGGAAGGAGCACTTCTTGAACTCGACCGTTTCGAAGAAGTTTGGGGAGCGAAGTATCCTCTAATTATCCGTTCTTGGCGGACGAATTGGGAGGAGCTCGCCACCTTTTTCAAGTACCCGCCCGAGATCCGAAAACTCATCTACACCACCAATATGATTGAGAGTTACCACCGTCAGCTTCGTAAAGTAACAAAGGGAAAGAGCATCTTTCCTACCGATGAAGCTCTGCTTAAAATGCTCTATCTGGCCACCGTCGATGTCACTCGAAAATGGACAGGACGAGTCCAAAACTGGGGGCAAATGCTGCTCCAGCTTTCGGTCTTTTTCCCTGATCGGGTCGGTCAACACTTGCGTTAAAATTGCGACTTCCCCCTCGGGGGAATCTATGCTTAAAAGAGTTTACACAAAATTATTGACAGACCCCAGGCAACACGAAATGATTACTCATGCCTACGTACAAACACAGCTTAACTTCCAGTCTATATTTGGACCAACTATTACCTTTATACTCTAACCTATTTGGTCAGTTATTCTCCAAAACAGCGTTACAAGTTCTAAGAAAGTACCATCTTTCCGCCCGCGCCTGCCCAAGTTTACGGCTGCAGCCCTTGGCAGCTTAGGATTTCGTTATGTTTTGGTGACTCATCCGGCTGCAATCGCCTCCAATGGATTCGTGTACCTCAAGCCGTGCTTTTGCCTCCGGCTTCCTTCAGATTCCACCTCGCGTTGGACACCTTTGCCCTTGGCTAACGTTAGGCGCTTGCTACCCCCGTTCGGGACTTTCACCCTAGAGATGACGCCCATGCTGGGCGTACAAAGAAAACACAAAACGAGAACTAGTCGTTTTGTGTTTTCTTTATATTAGCTAATAATCTCGCCTTTCCAATATTTTCTTAGTATCGGAATAAGGGATTCCCTGTAATTCATATATATACCACACTCTTCTAAAACAACCATTTTCCTCCCTGTTACACCCTCTTGAGTAGAGATGCACAAGAGATTTGCAGTTGCATGACCTGCAACAGGAGAATAATACACGATACCAACTTCTTGAACTTCATCCCACCTGATGAATTTTTTCTTTAGTAATGAGTGGAATTTCACACCCTCATTATTAAAATATATTTTTTTGTCAAAATACAAAAAATAACCATACACAACGGATATCAGAATCCAAGCAGAAATAATAATAATATTTGTACGTTCATTGTAG